>JBEKNM010000029.1:0-16466 GCA_049522835.1 Mycobacterium sp. | reverse complement strand
GCGTCGAGGTGGACTCGATCGCCGTCCGCAGCGTCAACTCCGACGGTCCGATGGCGCTGCCGTCGGCCGCTTCGCCGAGCACGGTGTTGCGCCACTTCACGGCCTCTTCGACGGTCTTGAACCGGCGCTTCTTATGGAACCGGCTGCCGTCGTGCGGGCGAGGTGTACGCGCACCTCGTAGCGCCGCCCCACGCTGGTCTCGATCGGGTACACCCAGTCCGCTCATCGTGCCGTGAAACAGCAGCGTAGACGGTCCCCCCGGCGCCGAATAGAAGTCGAATGGGTCAATCTGGGTCAATCTGACCAATCAGGGTGACCGGCGCCGGCGCAGAAAATGGGCCCTTTACCTGCTATTTTGCAGCGATATTGGCGCTGGCGCTCGCGGGGACATGTCGCTTGCAAGGCGAGTGCTCTACCACTGAGCTAAGGAGGTCGGGTAAATCGGGTGCCAGCCTAACGGCTCAGTCGTCGCTTTCGATCACGCGTTGCGAGCGCATCGGCCGCGCCGGAGCGCGGCGTGGGGAACGGCGGCCTGGCAACGGGATGCGCTCGCGATACTGCTCAGCGGGTTGACCACCATAGTGAGCGCCATGACGGCGTCTTGCAACGTGGCGATGGCGGGCTCCAATGTCTCCATGCCTGGCGCCAGCCGGCTGAGGGTGTTGGCCACGTCGGCGTGCTGTTCGAGTGGTCCGTCCTTCGACGTCAATTTGTCGATCAGCCCGCCTTCGGAGAGCAATCGGTCGGCCAGCCCATCCTCGGACAGCACCCGTTCGATCAACCCATCCTCGGCCAGAAGCTGATCGGCCAGCCCACCCGGCTGCAGCGCACGCTGCAGCCCACCGCCTTCGGCGGTCAGGCGGTCGAGTAAACCACCGGGCGCGGTCAGCAGATCAACCACGCCACCAGGACGCAGCATTCGGTCCATCGGCCCGTCGGGCGCGATCGCACGTCCCAGCGGCGCATCGTCGTCCAACAGCCTGGCCAGGCGGTTAGCGCGCGCGAGGGCGTCATCGATCCCGAGCATGTTGGCCATCGCGGTCGACCCACCTGCGCCGCCCGCATCGCCCAGCGATCGCTTCGCCACACCAACCGCCACGCCCGCCAGGTTCAAGCTCGCTTCTGCGGCGGCAAGTCCGACTCGCGCGGGAGCGGTCGCAACGGCCACCATGCCTTTCGCCAGGTCCATTGTCCGAGTCTATTCGCGACTCGCCCCCACCGAACCCGTATGGGTCCGAGCTGATGCGATGATTCCTGGCAGACTACTAGCAGAGATTTGGCAACCAGCTCTCAGGGACTACACAATGACTGCGAAGGAACGTTTCAAGCAAGCGGAACGGAAGTGACCCCATGACAACGGCGATCACCAGCGAAACGACACCCGAGGCCCGGGTCCTCGTTGTCGACGACGAGGCCAACATCGTCGAACTGCTTTCAGTGAGTCTCAAATTCCAGGGATTTGAGGTCGCAACCGCGACCAACGGGGCACAAGCGTTGGACCGCGCCCGAGAAGCGCGTCCGGACGCTGTGATCCTTGACGTGATGATGCCCGGCATGGACGGCTTCGGGGTACTGCGCCGACTACGTGCCGACGGCATCGATGCCCCCGCATTGTTCCTGACGGCCCGCGACTCCCTGCAGGACAAGATCGCGGGCTTGACCCTGGGCGGCGACGATTATGTGACAAAGCCGTTCAGCCTGGAGGAGGTTGTCGCCCGGCTACGGGTCATCCTGCGACGCGCCGGCAAGGGCGGCGGTGCTGAACCTCACAGCGCCCGCCTGACGTTCGCCGACATCGAACTCGACGAAGAAACCCACGAGGTGTGGAAGGCCGGCGAACCGGTCTCGCTGTCACCGACAGAGTTCACGCTGCTGCGCTACTTTGTGATCAACGCGGGCACGGTGCTGAGTAAACCGAAGATTCTGGATCACGTCTGGCGCTACGACTTCGGAGGTGACGTCAACGTTGTCGAGTCCTACGTGTCCTATCTGCGCCGCAAGATCGACACCGGCGACAAGAGGCTGCTGCACACCCTGCGCGGGGTGGGCTATGTGCTGCGGGAGCCGCGTTGAGCCTGCGCCGGTTTACTCGGCGGGATAGCAAGCGAAGAATATAGGTATGGCCAATCAGCCTCGACGAGGATTGCCACTGCGGGTGGGTCTGGTCGCCGCGACCCTGGTTCTGGTGGCCTGCGGTCTGGCGGCCTCGGGGATCATGGTCACGTCGATCCTGCGTCACAGCCTGGTCAGCCGGATCGACCAGACGCTGACCGAGGCATCCCGCAGCTGGGCACAGGCCCCGCGGCGGCAGTCAGCGCCTCCCTACGAAGGCCCGGACCCCGGGCGGCCGCCGTCGAAGTTCTACGTGCGGGGCATCGGCACCGACGGTACCCCGTTTACCGCCATCAACGATCGCAACGCCGAACCGGCATTACCGCCCGACAACAACGTGGGCCCCAATCCGACGACCCTGGCATCGGTCAACGGCTCTGATATTCAATGGCGAGCGGTGTCGGTGCGCGGGCCGCATGGCCTGATCACTGTCGCGATCGACCTGTCCGACGTCCAGCACACGGTCCGGTCGCTGGTCTGGTTGCAGTTCGGTATTGGGGTGGCGGTGCTGATTGTGGTCGGGATCGCCGGGTTCGCGGTGGTGCACCGTAGCCTGCGACCGCTGACCGAAGTCGAACAAACCGCCGCGGCGATTGCTGCGGGCCAATTGGATCGCCGGGTTCCGGAACGCGATCCGCGAACCGAGGTGGGGCGACTTTCGCTGGCGCTCAACGGAATGCTTACTCAAATTCAGCAAGCGGTGGCATCCTCGGAGTCATCGGCCGAGAAGGCCCGCGGTTCAGAGGACCGGATGCGTCGGTTCATCACCGACGCCAGCCACGAACTGCGGACCCCGCTGACCACGATTCGCGGCTTCGCGGAACTGTATCGGCAGGGTGCGGCCCGCGATGTGGCCATGCTGCTATCGCGGATCGAAAGCGAAGCCAGCCGGATGGGTTTGCTGGTGGACGATTTGCTGCTGCTGGCCCGGCTGGACGTGCAACGGCCGCTCGAATATCTCCGAGTGGACTTGTTGGCACTGGTCAGCGACGCCGTGCACGACGCGCAGGCGATCGACCCCAAGCGCACGATCACCATGGAAGTCCTTGATGGTCCCGGCACTCCAGAGGTGCTCGGTGATGAACCGCGGCTTCGGCAGGTACTGAGCAATCTCGCTGTGAATGCCTTACAGCACACCCCGTCCAGCGCCGATGTGGTGATTCGGGTGGGCACCGATGGTGACGATGCGGTGCTTGAAGTGGCGGACTGGGGTCCTGGTATGAGCCAGCAGGACGCGTCGCGGGTGTTCGAGCGGTTCTACCGCACCGACTCGTCGCGGGCACGGGCCAGCGGCGGTACTGGACTGGGGTTATCCATCGTCAGCTCGTTGGTGCACGCACACGGCGGCGTTGTCACCGTGACGACCGCGCTCGGGGAGGGGTGCTGCTTCCGTGTCACGCTGCCGCGAGTCAGCGAAGTGACCGCGCACGAGCCAGCTCACGCCAGTTGAGCCAGGGCCGCTTTGATTTTGGCCTGCGCCTTGTCGAGTGATTCCGGTGATGGGTTGCGGTCGACGTTGGCGAAGCCGAAATCGCTCAGGCTGCGGGTGGGGAATACGTGGACGTGCAGATGGGGCACTTCCAGTCCGGCGATGATCATTCCGGCACGCTCGGTTCTGAACGCCTTGCACACGGCTTTGCCGATCAGCTGGCTCACCGCCATGACCCGGGCGAACGCCGCGTTGTCGACGTTGTGCCACTGGTCGATCTCGGCGCGGGGGACCACCAGCGTGTGGCCTTGTGTCATCGGCTCGATCGTCAGGAACGCGACGACGTCGTCGTCCTCGTAGACGAAGCGGCCGGGCAGTTCACGGTTGATGATCTTGGTGAAGATCGACGCCATGGGCCAAGCATATGTGCGTCGAGATTGCGTCCGGGGGTGCCTCCCCAGCCCGGCTCATTCCTCCTTGCCGAATTTCATGACGTCGAGGTTCCAGTACCCGCGCATGTTGGTGATGAGCCCTGCGTCGTTGACGCGATAGGTGAACACGCCTCGCACCGTGCTGGTGAATCCACCCTCAAACTTGCTGTGCAGCACCAGGATATGAGCGATCTCATCCGGCGAACTGGACGGGAAGGTCTCCTCGCAGGTGATGGTCAGTTGATTGGGCGCGATGTTGTTGTCAAAGAAAGCGCCGACGGCCTCCTTGCCGCGGACACCGGTGCCGTCGGGGTTAGTGACAGATTTGCCGATCGGGTCCTCGATGACGACATCGTCGGTCATCAGCGCCAGCCAGCCGTCCCGGTCGCGGGCTTGCGCGCACCGCCACGATGATTGCGACGCGGTCAGTGCCGGGGATTGGGCGGTTTGGGTCATGACTATCTCTCCTGTGCAACAGATACGGGAAGCTGCTCACCCAGGACCGCGTGCCTCTTACCGATCGGCGTCCGTGTATCGGATGACGCCGCGAATGTTCCTGCCGTCCAGCATGTCTTGGTAGCCGTCGTTGATCTGTTCAAGCCGGTACTGGCGGGTGATCATGTCATCCAGGTTGAGCTTGCCGGCCTTGTACATCGACAGCAGCTGCGGGATGTCGTACTGCGGGTTGCCGCCACCGAAGATGGTGCCCTGCAGGTTCTTCTGCATCAGGGTGAGCATCGCCAGGTTCAGGGTCACATTGGTGTCCAGCAGGCTGCCGATCGCGGTCAGCACGCAGGTCCCACCCTTGGCGGTGATGTTCAGATAGTTATCGATGTCGGCGCCGTGCAGCTCACCGACGGTGATGACCACTTTGTGGGCCATCAGCCCGTAGGTGACCTCGGCCATGCCCGCCATCGCGGCGTTGATGTCGGGGTAGACGTGGGTGGCGCCGAACTTCAGCGCCTGATCGCGCTTCCACTCCACCGGGTCGATCGCGAAGATGTAGCGGGCGCCGGCGTTCGCGGCACCCTGCAGCGCTGCCATGCCGACCCCGCCGACGCCGACGATGGCGACGTCGTTACCCGGCCGGATGTCGGCGGTGCGGACCGCGGAACCGTAGCCGGTGGTCACGCCGCAACCCACCAGGGCGGCGACCTCGAACGGCACCGATGGGTCGATCTTCACCACCGAGCTGCGGTGCACGACCATGTACGGCGAGAACGTCCCCAGCAGCGTCATGGGGAAGACGTTTTGACCGCGGGCCTGGATGCGGAACGTGCCGTCGGATACTGCCGCGCCGCCGAGCAGCCCGGCCCCGAGGTCGCATAGGTTGCGCAGGCCCGACTGACATGTCGGACAACTCCCGCAGGACGGGATGAACGACAGCACCACGTGGTCGCCCGGGGCGATGTCTTCCACGCCTGGCCCAACTTCGGTGACGATGCCCGCGCCCTCGTGTCCGCCGAGCACCGGGAAGCCGGCCATCGGGATGCCGCCGGTGACCAGGTGGTGGTCGGAGTGGCACATGCCCGCCGCTTCCATCTGGATCTTGACTTCATCCTTGTGGGGGTCGCCGATCTCGATTTCCTCGATGGACCACGGCTGGTTGAACTCCCAGATCAGTGCGCCTTTTGTCTTCACGATGGACCTGACCCCATTTCGCCTTTGAAGAATCGATCAGAACTGCCTGACCCCATCATGCCTGGCAGCGATGGTGACGAGTGCCACAGGGCACTCCTGTCGGCCAGCATAGCGAGATCGTGGTACAAAACAAATGCTTGGTTGGTTTGCCTGGTTGGTCGAGCGATCACCAGATCGGAACGGGTGCCTTGCCCAGCGGGTAGTAACCGGGCAGCTTCTCGCCGGCGAGGCTGCGCTCGATCCGCCTCTGCATGCCTTTCGACAGCTTGCCGGCCTTCATCAGATCCAAATACAGCGCCTGAACGTGGCCGAAGTCGAAGAAGTCTCGTTGCCATTCGATCTTGGCGTCGGCATTGAGACGGAACCAGCTGCCGCCGATGCCGTAGATCTCGGATTGCGTGTCGTCCGAGTCGGCGACGATCTGCTTCCAGAAGCCGACGATCTCGCCCTGCTTGTCGTCGATGATGACTTTCTGGTACGGGTACTGCCAGTTCTCGAGACCCTCCATCTCCAGGCCGAGGGCGATATCGCGAATCTCGTCGATGCCGACGCACATCACATCTTCCTTGGGACCGATGTTCCAGCCGTACGTGGCGTCGTCGGCGTAGAAGTCGGCGAGCGGCTTCCAGTCGCCCACGCGCTCGGCCGTCCGATTGGCCTCCAGCCAGCATCCGACCCAGGACTCCAGTTGCTCCCGTGCGTGTGACGTCTGTGATGACTGCGACATAGTAAGTCAGTCTCCCTTGTTTTCTTTGATGAATAGTGCTTGGGTAGGGCACATTTGGACCGCCTGCTCGACCTGGTCGCGGGCGTCTTCTGACGGTTCGGGGTCGATGATCTCGACCTTGCCCCGTTTGGGCACGTGGAAGAAGTCCGGCGCTTCCAGTTCGCACATGGCATGGCCCTGACACAAATCCAGATCCGCCTCGATTCTGAACCCTGTGAAAGCGTCCGCGCCCATCAGCGTTACTCCTTACGCACTACGCTTGCGGTAGTGCACCTTGGCCGGCCTGGCGAGCTGCACGACCATCTTGGAGTGGTCGTTGTGATAGCTGTCGGCAGGCTGGGCCATCTTGAACTCGTACTCGCGCAACAGAACTGAGAAAATAGCTTTGATCTGCATGGTCGCGAAAGCCGCCCCGACGCAACGGTGCCGGCCGGCGCCGAACGGAATCCAAGTCCACCGGTTGGCGATGTCAGCTTGCTCGGGCTTGTCGTAGCGGTCCGGGTTGAAGGCGTCGGGGTCGGGAAAGTCCTCGGGTATCCGGTTCGAGATCGCCGGGGAGGCCGCGACGTAGTCACCGTCATGGATCGGGAAGCCCTCGACGTCGAACTCACCCTTGGCGACCCGCATCAGGATGATCAACGGCGGGTGCAGGCGCAGCGTCTCCTTGACCACGTTGTCCAACTTCGGGATCTGACGCAGCGCATGAAAACTCACCTCCTGGCCGTCGCCGTAAAGCTCTTCGAGCTCGGCAAGCACCTCGGCGTAGACCTCGGGATGGCGGATCAGCTCGATCAATGTCCAGGCCGACGTGCCCGAACTGGTGTGGTGTCCCGCGAACATCAACGAGATGAACATCCCGGTGACTTCGTCGGCGGAGAACCGGGGGGTGCCCTCGTCGTCCTTGATCGACACCAGCACGTCGAGCATGTCGCGGTCGCTCTTGTCTTTGGGCGCGTTGACGATACGCCCGTTCATGATCTCCTGCACCAACGCCACCAGGTCTTTGCGGGCTTGGTCGCGGCGCTGGAAGCTCTCGATCGGCAGGTACGGGTCGACGTAGCACAGCGGGTCGGTGCCGCGCTCCAACTCGTGGTAGTAATGCGCGAACCGGGAGTCGAGCTGGTCGCGGAACTTCAGCCCGATCAGGCAGGCCGTCGAGGTGTAGATGGTCAACTCGGAGAAGAAGTCGAGCAGGTCGATCTCGCCTTCGTCGCCCCAGTTGGCGACCATCTTCTTTACTTCGCCCTCGATGGTGGCCGCATGGCCCTTCATCTGCTCGCCACGCAGCGCCGAGTTGTGCAGCATCTCCTTGCGCCGCTCCGGGCTGGCGTCGAACACCACACCCTTGCCGAAGATCGGGGTCATGAACGGGTAGGCCTCGGCTTGGTCGAGATCCTCATCGGCGGAACGGAAGAAGAACTCGTTGGCTTCGGCACCGGACAGGAAGATGACGTGCTTGTCGGCCAACTGGAAACAGCCCACGTCTCCGCACTCCTCGCGGATGCGTCGCATCAGGCCGATGGGATCGGTCCGGAATTCCTCGAGATGACCGTGCTCTTCTTCACCGCCGGAAACCCGCGGCACTATGGCTGTTGTCATGAATTCAACGCTTCCTCATCCAGTTTGAGTTGCTGGCGTTCTTTGGTCGTGGTCAACGGCGCCTCAGGCTGAAGCTCCATGTTGGCCACGAAGCCGCCTCTCGGCGTCTCCGCGACGAACGTGATCGCCCGGGCCAGATCGGCTGCCCGTAGGAAGTAGTCGTGGCGTGCCTGACCCCATTTGGCCCAGTCCTCTAGCGCCGGACCGATGGCCTCGGCAGGCAGACTCCAGCCCATCGCGGTCTTGGTGGGGCCGGGGTGCACGATCGAGGCTCGCACGCCGGTGCCCTCGAGCTCCATCTGCAGGTTGGTGACCATCGCCACCAGCGCCGCCTTCGCGGCACCGTAGGCGCCCATGTGCGGACGCTGGCGCAGCGCGACATCCGAACCCACGAAGATGAGATCGCCGCGCTGGCGCCCGACCATGCCGGGAAGCACCGCGGTGGTCAACCGGTTGGCCCCGATCAGATGGATCTGGATCTGCGATTCGAAAGCCTCGGTGTCGATTTCGTGCAGCCTCCCGAAGTAGGTATCGCCTGCGCCGGTGACAAGAACCTCGATGTCGCCCAGCTGCTCGGTAGCCTGATGCACGAATCCTTTGACCGAGTCGGAGTCGGTGACGTCCAGCGGCAGCGCGATCGCCTCACCCCCGCTGGCGCGGATCGCCTCAACGATCTCCTGGCACTTCTCGACGCGCCGGGCACCCAGCGCCACCGGAAAGCCGTGCGCGGCAAGTTCTACGGCGGCAGCTGCTCCAATGCCCGACGATGCGCCGGCAACGATCGCGGGCCTGCGGGCGGGATGTGGTTCGAAGCGGGGCATTTACGTGGCCTTCAAAGTGATCGGAAGATGGGCGAATCCGCGCACATTACTGGAATGAACCCGGACGGCATTGTCCTCGTCGACCTGATAGCCGCGGATTCGCTTGAACAGTTCGGTGAGCGCTACCCGAGCTTCCATCCGGGCCAGGTGCGCGCCCAGACAGAAGTGCGCGCCGCTTCCGAAACTCATCAATTTGGAGCCGATTTCGCGGCCGATGAGGTAATCGTCGGGGTTATCGAACACGCGCTCGTCACGATGGGCCGAACCCGGGAGCAGCAGCAGGACGTCTCCCTCAGGGATCGTGGTGTCATAGAGGGTGAGGTTTCCGGACAGGCTGCGGGCCAGGATCTGGCTGGACGTGTCGTAGCGCAGGGTCTCTTCGACCCAGAGCGGCACCCGTGACAGATCGGCGTAGACCGGGGCGAGTTGATCGGGGTTCTTATAACCCCAAAAGGCGGCATTGGCAAGGAGTTTGGTGGTGGTCTCATTGCCGGCAATGACCATCAGAAACATGAACCCGAGGATTTCCTCGTCGGTTAGCCGGTCGCCGTCGATCTCGGCTTCCAGCAGCGCCGAGGTCAGATCATCGGACGGCTTCTTGCGGCGCTCGGCGATCATCTGCTGGTAGTAGACGATGAGGTTGATCGACGCTTCGATCGCCGAAGCGGGCACGTCGTTGACGCCGTCCTCGCGGTGCATGACGCCGTCGGCCATGGCGCGGATCGGGTCGCGGTCGGCCAGCGGCACGCCCATCAGCTCGGAGATTACGTCCATCGGCAGCTTGCCGGCGAACTCCGCGACGTAGTCGACGGTTACCGAGCCAGCTGGACCCGAGGCTGCCCTCTCCAGCATGGTGTCGAGGTGCTGGACGGCGAGCTCGGTGACCCGCGCCTCTAGTTCCCGGATCCGGCGCGGGGTGAAGCCTTTCGACACCAGCGTGCGCAGCCGCAGATGGGCGGGATCGTCCATCGCCAAAAACGACATCGTCTTCGACGCGTGCGGTCCGCGCGACACCGGGTCCAACGAGACGCCGTCGCGATTGGACAGCGTTGTGCTGTTGCGGAACCCCTGCAGCACGTCGTGATGGCGCGACAACGCCCAGAACTTCAGCTCCTCGTTGCGATACAACGGGGCCTCGTCGCGCAGCCGTCGGTAGTACGGGTACGGATCTTCGTGGAAGTCGTAGTCGTAAGGATCGAGGACCAGCTCGTGGTCTCCAACGTGTGCGGTCATTCGGTGCCTGCCTTGGGGCTTGTCTCGCCGGCGCCGGTCAGGATGAGACCCACTACATAAGCCAGCCGGTCGGCGATCCCGCGATAGGTGAATTCGCCGCTACCCGCCTGCACCAGTGCGCCGAAGAAGGCCATCTCGAGGGCGGACACGGTGTTGGGGTTGGCGCCGGGCCCGATGGCAGTTGCGATGCGACGGTGGATCTCCGCTCCGATCCGGTCGCGCGCGGCGCTCACCGCAGGATCGGCGCCGCCGCCGAGCAATGCCGTTGTGCATGCGGCGCCCACCTCGGGTTCGTCGGCGACCACCAAAGCCAGGTGGCGCAACACCCCATCCACCCGGGTCGGCATGGGGTCGTTGACGTCGGTGAAATAGGGGACCTGCCGCACCAGGTCCAGGTAGACCTCGGCGATCAAGTGGTTCTTCGAAGAGAAGTAGGTGTAGGCGGTGGCCGGGGCGACCTTGGCGCGGGCTGCCACCGCGCGCACCGTCAGGTCGGCGTACGACTTCTCGCGCAGGGTTTCGATGCCGGCGGCGAGCACCTTGCGGAAGGTCTCCTCCTGGCGGCGGTTGCGCGGAGTTTCCCCGGTCTGGCGCCCGGCGTGGGATGTGACCGTAACTAGCGCATCGCTGGACACATGTCCAAGCTATCGGATGTGGGCGACGGGAAGCAAGCCCGGCCAGCGAAAATGCCGCTCAATAGGGTAGTTAGCAGCACTTGCGGGCCGCGGTCGAGATCGGCCCTTGCATCTGCGACAGCCTGGCGGTTATGGTTCGGTAAGACAATATCGGACAAGTGTCCACTTATTTTTGCCATCGATTTTGGCCCTGGGATTTGCCATGAATAGGCGGGAGCGGGAGATATGGCGTTATTGGCCGACGGCGTGAGTGAACTGTTCATCGACGGCAAGCTGTCGAGCGGCAATGCCGGCACCTTCCCGACGATCAACCCGGCAACCGAGGAAGTGCTGGGAGTCGCTGCCGACGCCGACGCCGAGGACATGGGCCGCGCCGTCGATGCCGCAAGGCGCGCCTTCGATGACACCGACTGGTCCCGTAACACGGAATTGCGGGTGCGGTGCGTGCGCCAGCTGCGTGATGCGATGCGCGAGCACATTGAAGAATTGCGGGAGCTGACCATTTCGGAGGTCGGCGCGCCGCGGATGCTCACCGCCGGCGCACAGCTGGAGGGGCCGGTCGGTGACCTCGGATTCTCGGCTGACAGCGCCGAGTCTTATTCGTGGAAACAGGATTTGGGGGAGGCTGCCCCGATGGGGATCCCGACCCGGCGCACGATCGCGCGGGAGGCTGTCGGAGTGGTCGGTGCGATCACCCCGTGGAATTTCCCGCACCAGATCAATCTCGCCAAGCTGGGTCCCGCCCTGGCCGCGGGTAACACAGTCATCTTGAAGCCGGCTCCGGACACCCCTTGGTGTGCAGCGGTGCTCGGGGAAATCATCGCCGGGCACACCGACTTTCCGCCCGGCGTCGTCAACATCGTCACGTCCAGCGACCACAGCGTGGGGGCGCTGTTGGCTAAAGACCCTCGGGTGGACATGGTTTCGTTCACCGGCTCCACGGCCACCGGCCGCAATGTGATGGCCGACGCCGCAGCCACTATCAAGAAGGTATTTCTCGAGCTGGGTGGCAAGTCGGCGTTCATCGTGCTCGATGATGCCGACCTTGCTGGGGCGTGCTCGGTTTCCGCCTTCACCGCGTCCATGCACGCCGGGCAAGGGTGCGCGATCACGACCCGGCTGGTGGTACCGCGGGCCCGCTATGACGAGGCCGTTGCCATTGCGGCGGGCACTATGTCGTCGATCAAGCCCGGTGACCCCACCGAGGGCGGCACCGTCTGCGGGCCGGTGATCTCGGCGCGTCAACGCGACCGGGTGCAGGGCTATCTCGATTCGGCTATCGCCGAGGGCGGCACGTTCGCCTGCGGCGGCGGCCGACCGGCGGACAGGGCGACGGGCTTCTTCATCGAGCCGACCGTGATCGCCGGGTTGACCAATGACGCGCGCGTCGCTCGTGAGGAAGTCTTCGGGCCGGTACTCACGGTGATCGCTCACGACGGCGACGACGATGCCGTGCGCATCGCCAATGATTCGACCTATGGTCTGTCGGGCACCGTATTCGGTGGCGATCCGGATCGTGCCGCCGGGGTGGCCGCGCGGCTACGGGTCGGCACCGTCAACGTCAACGGTGGCGTCTGGTACTCCGCCGACGCGCCGTTCGGCGGTTACAAGCAATCCGGCATCGGCCGGGAGATGGGCCTGGCGGGCTTCGAGGAGTACCTCGAGACCAAAGTTGTTGCCACAGCAGTCAGTTGAGAGCATCGCGCATCTGTGACTCGTCTCGGCGCGAACAGCGTGCCATAGCAGCACTTTTAGCGGAAAGGGAGACATGCGATTCGAAAACAAAGTCGCCGTCGTCACCGGGTCCGGTGGCGGCATCGGTCAGGAATATGCCGAAGCGCTGGCCCGTGACGGCGCGGCGGTTGTCGTGGCAGATATCAATGCCGAGGCGGCCGAAGGAGAGGAGTGGCGCCCATGACACGCGCCGGCGGCGATGCAGAGCGAAGCGATGAGGTGGGGGTACCTCCCGCTTGCGGGGGAGAGTGGCGCAAATGACAGATGATTTGAAGTTGGGGTACATCGGACTGGGCAATATGGGGGCGCCGATGGCCAAGCGACTGGTCGACTGGCCGGGCGGGCTGACGGTCTTTGATGTGCGAACCGAAGCAATGACGCCGCTGGTCGAAGTCGGCGCGACGCTGGCCGACAGCGTGGCCGACGTTGCCGCGGCTGACATCATCAGCGTCACCGTCCTCGACGATGCGCAGGTGCGCCAGGTGGTCGGCGAGCTGGCGGCCAACGCAAAGCCGGGCACAATCATCGCCATCCACTCGACCATCGGCGAAACCACTGCCGGTGAACTGGCTGAAGGCCTCAAAGAGCAGGGCATTCATATCGTCGACGCCCCGGTCAGCGGCGGCGCCGGCGCCGCCGAGAAGGGTGAACTCGCCACCATGGTAGGCGCCGAGCGCGAGGTGTACGAACGGATCAAGCCCGCATTCAAGCAGTGGGCGTCAATGGTCATCCATGCCGGTGAGCCGGGCGCTGGGACACGAATGAAGCTGGCCCGCAACATGTTGACATTCACCTCTTACGCAGCGGCGTGCGAAGCCATGAAACTGGCTGAGGCGGCTGGGCTGGATCTGCAGGCGCTGGGCAGGGTGGTGCGCCACACCGATGCGCTCACGGGCGGGCCGGGGGCCATCATGGTGCGCGAAGACATGAATGACCTTGAGCCGGACAGCTTCCTTTACCAGCCCTTCCTGCACACCCGAGGTCTGGGGGAGAAGGATCTGAGTCTGGCGCTGGGGTTGGGTGAGGCGGTGTCGGTTGATCTGCCACTAGCCCAGGTGGCGTATGAGCGGCTCGCCGCCGGTCTTGGGCTACCGCACACAGAGAAAGAGACGTAGATGGACGAACTACGCCGCAAGGGCCTCGAGAAGATGAACGAGGTCTACGGCTGGGAGATGCCCAACATCGAGGGCGACGCGTACTTCGACCTGACCGTCGATCACCTGTTTGGCACCATTTGGTCCCGACCGGGGTTGTCGATGCGCGACAAGCGCATCATGACGCTGACGGCGGTGACCGCAGTCGGAAATCGCGACCTGGCCGAGATCCAAATCAACGCCGCGCTGCTTAACGGGGAGCTCACTGAGACCGAGCTGAAGGAGATGGCCGTCTTCCTTACCCACTATCTCGGGTTCCCGCTGGGTTCGGCGCTCAATGGCGCGGTCGATACCGTCGTGACAAAGCGCAAGAAGGCTGCGGCGAAGGGCGCGGGAGAAGACAAGAAGGCCAACGTCAACGCCGCCGTCAAGATGCACTCGGGGAATACTCTCGACGACCGTTAGTCAGGCCGGAGACGTCGGCCGCCCTATTTCTGCCCGACGGGCCAGCTAAAGTGACGTGTCGTGCGCGTTCTCGTGATCGGTTCCGGTGCTCGTGAACATGCCTTGTTGCTGGCGCTCGATAGAGACCCGCAGGTCACGGGATTAGCGATCGCCCCCGGCAACGCTGGCACCGCCCGGCTGGCTGAGCAATACGACGTTGACATCACCTCCAGCGAGGACGTCGTCGCCCTGGCTCGCGTGGTCCAGGCCGACCTGGTGGTCATCGGTCCCGAGGTCCCGCTGGTGCTTGGGGTGGCCGACGCCGTACGCGCAGCCGGCATCGCCTGCTTCGGGCCAAGTAAGGACGCGGCTCGCATCGAAGGTTCCAAGGCATTCGCCAAAGAGGTCATGGCGGCGGTCGGCGTGCCTACCGCCAGCAGTGAAATCGTTGACAGTCCAGCGAAATTGGACGCCGCGCTGGACCGATTCGGGCCGCCCGCCGGCGATCCCGCCTGGGTGGTCAAAGACGACCATCTGGCGGCCGGCAAAGGCGTGGTGGTGACGCCGGATCGCGACGTCGCACGCGCCCATGCCGCCGCACTGCTCGATGACGGGCACCCGGTGCTGCTGGAGACCTACCTGGATGGCCCCGAGGTGTCGCTGTTCTGCGTCGTCGACGGTGCAACTGTGGTGCCACTGCTGCCGGCCCAGGACTTCAAGCGGGTCGGCGAGGGCGACACCGGACCTAATACCGGCGGCATGGGCGCCTACGCGCCGCTGCCGTGGCTGCCCGACGACGTTTACCGGAAGGTGCTCACGGAGATCGTCGAACCTGTTGCGGCCGAAATGGTTCGGCGCGGAAGCGCGTTCAGCGGATTACTCTATGTCGGTCTTGCGATCACCGTGAACGGACCAGCGGTAGTCGAATTCAACTGCCGCTTCGGCGATCCGGAGGCCCAAGCGGTGCTGGCCCTACTGGATTCACCGCTTGGGCAACTACTCCATGCGGCTGGGACTGGTGCGCTCGCGGACTTCGGCGCGTTGCGCTGGCGCGACGGTGCTGCCGTGACGGTGGTGCTGGCAGCCGAAAACTATCCCGGACGCCCCCGGGTCGGAGACGTCATCGTCGGCTCCGAAGCCGAGGGGGTGCTGCACGCCGGAACGGCGCGGCGCGACGACGGCACGATCGTGTCATCCGGCGGACGGGTGCTGTCGGTGGTGGGCACCGGCGCCGACCTGTCGGCGGCGCGCACGCACGCATACGACATTCTGCGTTTAATTCGGTTGCCTGGCAGCCATTTTCGAAGCGATATCGGTCTGCAGGCGGCCGAGGGCAAGGTTCGCGTCTAGACGTGTTCGACGGTACGGATGTGTTCGCGACGGAAACCCAGCCCGACCCTTCGGCCCAGTAGCCGTTTGACAGGCTGGACGTGGCTCAGCAGCCGCAACACCCACAGTGGCGGATCTGTCTTACTCAATCGGGCCAGATTCGCCGTCTGCGCACCCTGCAACCATTGCGCCACCTTCGTCGGGGTCTCCCGGCGCTTTTGCACTGCACGCAGATCGTCGTCAGTCACTTGACCGTTCCGCAATGGCCCGGCCAGTGAGTTGGCGGCGGCTACCGCGTCGGCGATGGCGTAGTTGACGCCGATGCCACCGACCGGGGACATCGCGTGTGCGGCGTCCCCGATACACAACAATCCCGGTAGCCACCACTGCCGTAACCGGTTGGCGCGCACCGACAGCAGCTTGACCTGATCCCAATCTGGCAGCGAGTCAAGGCTGCTCGCCAGGAACGGGGCGGCCGCAGCAACCCTGGACCGGAATGCCGGGAGCCCCTCGGCCTGCACCCGTTCGAACTCGCCCTTGGCGATCATCATCCCGCACTGCCAGTACTCGCCACGGTTGATCGCGATGACGATCTGGCCGTCGCCGAGGTATCCGAGAGTTTCGGGGGCCGAGTCGGCACGCGGAACGCGAAACCAGAGAACGTCGATGGGCATCGGAAACTCCGTGACCGGCAATCCCGAATGTTCCCGGATGACCGACCACCGTCCGTCGCACGCCACCGTCAGATCGGCGCGGATCTCGATTAGATCGCCACCGGCTTGTGCGGTCACGCCGGTGACCCGATCACCCTCCCGTAGCAGGCCGGTCGCTTCGGTGTTCATCTCGAGCCGGAAGCAGGGATACTGTTTGGCCTTGTCCGCCAGGAAGTTCAGGAAATCCCATTGCGGCATGAAGACGACGTACTTGCAGGCGGTTGGTAGGTGGCGGAAATCGATGAGATCGAACGTCTGGCCTTTGAATCCGATGCCCAGCTGTTCCATGGTCTGGTGTGGGACCTGGCGCAGGAACTCATGCAGTATTCCGACCTCATGCATCAGTTCGGTGGTCGAGGGATGAACCGTATCGCCTCGGAAGTCCCGGAGGAACTCGCCGTGCTTCTCCACCAGAATCGTCTGCACGCCCGACCGCGCGAGCAGGTAGGCGGAGCATCATACCGGCCGGACCGCCACCGGCTACCACGCACGTGGTCTGCCGAATCACGGGGTTTGCCATGGGG
>JBEKNM010000028.1:0-16534 GCA_049522835.1 Mycobacterium sp. | reverse complement strand
AACCACACCGGCACCCGGCTGGGTTTCCGACCGGTGACAGCCGCCAGGTACGGCGACTCGGGAAGATCGCGACGAGTACTCATTGGCCTCAATGCTGCCACGGGGACCGGACAGCCGGGTCTGGCGCACGTCGTAGACGATCCAGCCGCTGCGTAACATCAACGACCTAGTGTCAGGAGCGCCGAGGAGCACAAATGCCGGTCAGTTACGACGAATTCCCCAGCTTGCGCTGTGAACCCAGCGACATAACCGGTCTGGAAGGCGTCCTCACTGTGGTCCTCGACGCGCCCGGGCTGAATTCGGTCGGGCCACAAATGCACCGGGACCTCGCCGACATCTGGCCGGTCATCGATCGCGACCCTGACGTGCGCGTCGTTCTGGTTCGCGGCGAAGGCAAGGCGTTTTCGTCCGGCGGCAGCTTCGACCTGATCGCAGAAACCATTGGCGACTACGAAGGCCGGTTCCGCATCATGCGCGAGGCCCGCGACCTGGTGCTCAACATGGTCAACTTCGACAAGCCCGTGGTCTCAGCGATCCGGGGCCCTGCCGTCGGCGCGGGTCTGGTGGTGGCGTTGCTGGCCGACATCTCGGTGGCGGGACGGACCGCGAAGATCATCGACGGGCACACCAAACTAGGGGTTGCCGCAGGTGACCACGCCGCGATTTGCTGGCCGCTGCTGGTGGGCATGGCCAAGGCGAAGTATTACCTGCTCACCTGCGAGACGCTGCTCGGCGAGGAAGCCGAGCGCATCGGACTGGTCTCGACCTGCGTCGACGACGACGACGTACTGCCGACCGCAACACGGCTCGCCGAGGATCTGGCGCACGGAGCGCAAAACGCGATCCGCTGGACCAAGCACAGCCTCAATCACTGGTACCGCATGTTCGCGCCCGCCTTCGAAACGTCGCTCGGCCTGGAATTTATCGGGTTCAGCGGGCCCGACGTCCAAGAAGGACTGGCGGCACATCGCGAGAAGCGCCCCGCGCGATTTGTTGCCGGCACCGACAACTGAGGCCTCATCCCACGATTCGGCGCGCCTGTCGCGGCGTGTCCGCCGATGGGTCTACCGTCGAATGCTGTGACCCGCGCCGACGACGATGCAGAGCGCAGCGATGTGGGGGTACCCCCAGCCGCGAAGCGGCGAGGGGGCGTGGGGGCACCTCCCGCTTGCGGGGGAGAGCGGCGCTCGTGACCTCTGCCGAACCGGCCCCATTCCGCGAGGCGGTAGCGGCGATGACCGCCGTCACTGCGCGGCCGGAAATCGAGCTCGGTCCCATCCGGCCGCCGCAGCGCCTCGCGCCGTACAGCTACGCGCTGGGCGCCGAGGTCAAACATCCCGAACTCGACGTCGTTCCCGAACGTTCCGACGGGGACACGTTCGGTCGGCTGATCCTGTTGTACGACCCGGAAGGTGCCGAGGCGTGGGACGGTAATATCCGCCTCGTCGCGTACATCCAGGCCGATCTGGACTCGGACGAGGCCATCGACCCCCTGCTGCCAGAAGTGGCGTGGAGCTGGCTGGTCGAGGCGCTGGAGTCGCGTACCGAGCACGTCGTTGCCTTGGGCGGCACTGTCACCGCCACTACATCGGTGCGCTACGGCGACATCTCCGGGCCGCCACGCGCCCACCAACTGGAGCTACGGGCGTCGTGGACGGCGACCACTCCCGAGGTCGGCACCCATGTCGAGGCGTTCTGCGAGGTGCTGGAGCACGCCGCCGGTCTACCGCCGGCCGGCGTCACCGACCTGGGCTCGCGGTCACGCGCCTGACATGTGCGAACCGGCGGCCCACGGGCCTGACGGCACCGCGCCCGGCAGCACCGAACCCGAACCCACCCCGCTATTGCACCCGGCCGACGGGCTACCCGATCTCTCTGTGACCGTCGGCGAGATCGCGGCAGCCGCAGAACTCCTGGACGGCGGGCGCGGGCCGTTCGCGGTGGACGCCGAGCGGGCGTCGGGGTTCCGCTACTCCAACCGGGCCTACCTGATTCAGATCCGAAGGGCCGATGCCGGCACCGTGCTCATCGACCCGGTCAGCCACGGCGCTGACCCACTGACCGCGCTGGCACCCGTCGCCCGGGTACTCAGCAAAGACGAATGGATCCTGCACGCCGCCGATCAGGACCTGCCCTGTCTGGCCGAGGTAGGCATTCGGCCGCCCGCACTCTACGACACCGAGCTCGCCGGACGGCTGGCCGGGTTCGACCGGGTGAACCTGGCGAGCATGGTCCAACGGCTACTGGGATTCGGGTTGGCCAAGGGCCATGGCGCGGCCGACTGGTCCAAGCGCCCACTGCCCATGGAGTGGCTCAACTACGCCGCGCTAGACGTGGAACTTCTCATCGAACTCCGTGCGGCGGTCGCAGGCGTCCTTGCCGAGCAAGGCAAAACCGATTGGGCTGCACAGGACTTCGACTATCTGCGGACCTTGGGCGAAACGCCGCCGGCTGCGCGACGCGATCGCTGGCGACGAACATCGGGGATCCATAAGGTGCGTGACCGGCGAGGTCTGGCGGCCGTTCGCGAATTGTGGATGGCCCGCGATCGTGTCGCCCAGCACCGCGACGTCGCGCCGCGCCGCATCCTGCCGGATTCGGCCATCATCGACGCCGCTACGGCGGACCCGAAAACGATCGGCGACCTCGTCGCATTGCCGGTGTTCGGTGGGCGCAATCAACGTCGCAGCGCCGCAATGTGGTTCGCGGCACTGCAAGCGGCCCGCGAAAACCGAGATCCGCCCGACGATGCCGAACAGCCGAACGGTCCACCGCCACCGGCGCGGTGGAGCAGGCGGAAACCCGAAGCCGCCGCACGGCTGGAGGCCGCCCGGGCGGCACTGAACGAGGTATCGCGGCGAGTGGGGGTTCCGGCCGAGAACCTGATTACACCCGACCTGGTGCGACGGCTGTGCTGGGACTGGGAGGTCACCGCAGACCCGGTCGAGGCCGTCGAAGAATTTGTGCGTGCCGGCCGGGCGCGGCCGTGGCAGCGAGAACTGGTGGTAGCCGTTCTGGCTCAGGCGCTGCAGCCACCGGCGGACGCGGGCAGCGAAATCGACGCCGGCGCTGGAAACTCCGACTCAACCGGGCCGCCTAACGTCGATCTCGACGCTGACCGCTAGTCGAGATGCTCGCGGATCTCTGCTTCAGAATCGGAGCTGCCCAGCGCCGCAACCCAACCGGTGATTCGGCGGGCGACGTTCTGATCGGTGAGCCCCAGATCGGCGAGCACCTCACCTCGTGACGCGTGATCGTAGAACTCCTGCGGCAGTCCGACATCGCGGCAAGGCACGTCGATCTCCGCACGCCGCAGGGCAGCGGACACCGCGGAACCCACACCGCCGTTGACCCCGTTGTCCTCCAGCGTGACGAGCAGTTTGTGGTGGGCCGCCAGTTCGAGAACACTGTCGGATACCGGCAACACCCAACGCGGGTCGATCACCGTCACGCCGATCCCCTGATTGTGCAGCCGCTTGGCCACCTCCAAGGCCATCGGCACGAACGCCCCCACCCCCAGCAGCAGCACATCGTGGTTCAGCCCACCGGCGGGCAGCGCGAGCACATCCACGCCTGAGCGCCGTTCCAGAGCCGCGATATCTTCTCCCACATCACCTTTGGGGAAACGCAAGGCGGTCGGACCGTCGTCTACGTCAAGCGCTTCGCCGAGTTCCTCGCGCAGCCGGGTGGCGTCCCTGGGTGCGGCGACCCGGATGCCGGGCACGATATTCAGCATCGACAGATCCCACATGCCGTTGTGGCTGGGACCGTCTGAGCCGGTAATCCCGGCCCGGTCGAGCACCATGGTGACGGGCAGCTTGTGCAACGCCACATCCATCATGATCTGGTCGAACGCCCGGTTGAGGAACGTGGAATAGATGGCCACCACCGGGTGCATGCCGCCCATCGCCAGCCCGGCCGCCGACGTCATCGCATGTTGCTCGGCGATGCCGACGTCGAACAGGCGATCCGGAAACTCTTGCCCGAACGCCGTCAGCCCGGTGGGGCCAGGCATAGCCGCAGTGATAGCCACGATGTCGCGGCGTTTTCTGCCGTAGTCGATGAGCGCCTCGGAAAAAGTCGCGGTCCAGCCCGGGCCCGCTACCTTGGTGGCTTGCCCGGTGGCCGGATCGATCGGGGCGGTGGAGTGCATCTGCTCAGCCTCATCGGCCTCTGCCGGCGCGTAACCCATCCCCTTCCGGGTAACGACGTGCACGATCACCGGGCCGCCGAACCCCCGGGCACTGCGCAGTGCGACCTCCACCGCATGTTCGTCGTGTCCATCGACCGGACCGACGTACTTCAGCCCGAGATCGGTGAACATCAGCTGCGGCGACAGCGAGTCCTTGACGCCGGCTTTGACGCTGTGCATGAAGTGATAGCAGAATTCGCCGACCAGCGGCACCGACCGCAACACCTCGCGGCCTTTTTCCAGCATCTGTTCGTAGGCGGGCTGCAGCCGCAACGTGGCCAGATGGTTGGCGACGCCGCCGATTGTGGGGGCGTAGCTACGCCCGTTGTCGTTGACGACGATGATCACCGGGCGATGGGAAGCGGCGATATTGTTCAGCGCCTCCCAGCACATACCGCCGGTAAGCGCGCCGTCCCCAACCACCGCGACCACGTGGCGGTTCCGGTGCCCGGTCAACTCGAACGCCTTGGCCAGGCCGTCGGCGTGTGACAACGCCGCACTGGCGTGGCTGGACTCCACCCAGTCATGCTCGCTCTCGGCGCGCGACGGATAGCCGGACAGCCCGCCCTTTTTGCGCAGACCTTCGAAGTCCGGGCAGCGTCCGGTCAACATCTTGTGGACGTATGCCTGGTGACCGGTGTCGAAGATGATCGGATCGTGTGGCGAGTCGAATACCCGGTGCAGCGCCAGCGTCAGCTCGACGACCCCGAGGTTCGGCCCCAGGTGTCCCCCGGTCGCAGCAACCTTGTGGATCAGGAACTCGCGAACCTCGGAAGCCAGATCGCCCAGCTGCTGTTGGGAAAGGTTCTGCAGATCAGCGGGTCCGCGGATCTGTTCAAGCATCACGTCAGTCTACGCAGCGACCACCAGATCACTACTGCATAATGTGGCCAACAACCCGGAGCGGGCCGGACCGCGCCGGAACGTATTGTCTGAAATATGCGTGCCGCGGAACTCGCCGAAGACTTCCCGGTAGTGACCGCCGACTCCGATGCGCTTGCCGCTGCCCGCCTGCTTGCCGAACACCGCTTGCCCGGAATCGTCGTGACGGACAACTCCGGAAAACCGTTCGCGGTGCTGCCGGCCTCCCAGGTCGTGCGATTCATCGTGCCCCGATATGTGCAGGACGATCCCTCGCTGGCCGGTGTGCTGAACGAGTCCATGGCCGATCGCACCGCGGATAAGTTGGGCGGCAAAAAGGTCCGCGATGTACTGCCGGAGCACATGGTCAAAGTGCCGTCGGCGCACGCTGATGACACCATCATCGAGGTGGCCGCGGTCATGGCACGACTGCGAAGTCCGCTGATCGCGGTGGTCAAAGACGGCAAGTTGCTCGGAGTAATTACGGCATCGCGCCTACTGGCCGCCGCATTGAAGCACTGATACTTACTGATACTCACTGATACTCGAAGCCTTGACCGCACAGGAAAAACGATGAGCGTCATCGCGGTCGTCGTGTTCCTTGCCGCCTACGCGCTGATCGCCACCGAACGCATCCACAAAACATTGGTGGCGCTGGCGGGCGCTGCGATCATGGTCACCTTGCCGGTCATCAATTCCGACGACGTGTTCTATTCCCGCGACACCGGAATCGAGTGGGACGTCATCTTTTTGCTGCTGGGGATGATGATCATCGTCAGCGTATTGCGGCAGACCGGTGTCTTCGAATACACCGCGATCTGGGCCGCCAAACGTGCCCACGGCTCCCCGCTGCGCATCATGATCCTGCTGGTGCTGGTCACCGCGTTCGCTTCGGCCTTGCTGGACAACGTCACCACGGTGTTGCTGATCGCCCCGGTCACGCTGCTGGTTTGCGACCGGCTGGAGATCGGCCCGGCACCGTTTCTGATGGCCGAGGCATTTGCATCCAACATCGGCGGCACCGCGACGTTGATCGGCGACCCGCCCAGCATCATCATCGCCAGCCGGGCGGGCCTTTCCTTCAATGACTTTCTGATCCATCTGGCGCCGATAGCGATCATCATCATGGGTGTTTTCGCTGCTTTGTTACCGCGCCTGTTTCCGGGTGCGTTCGACGTCGATCCGGAACGCGTGGCCGACGTCATGTCGCTGGAAGAGCGCGAGGCTATCCGCGATCCCCGGCTGCTCATCAAATGCGGCGTTGTCCTGGTGGCGGTCCTCGCCGGCTTCGTCGCCCACTCGGCAATACACATGGAACCGTCACTGGTGGCGCTGGTAGGCGCCGGAATTCTCATCGTGATTTCCGGACTGGAACATTCGGATTACTTGTCCGGCGTCGAATGGGACACGTTGCTGTTCTTTACCGGCCTGTTCGTCATGGTTGGGGCTCTGGTGAAGACCGGCGTCGTCAACGAGCTGGCGCGGTTGGCCACCACCGCGACCGGCGGGCACGCTTTGTTGACGACGATGTTGATCCTCGGGGTGTCGTTCGTGTTCAGCGGCATTATCAACAACGTGCCGTATGCGGCGACGATGGCGCCGATCGTCGGACACCTGCTCCCATCAATGGTGGGCCATGTCAACCCGCAGGTGCTGTGGTGGGCGCTTGTCCTGGGCACCGACTTGGGCGGCAACCTGACTGCCGTCGGAGCCAGCGCCAACGTGGTCATCCTGGGAATCGCCCGGCGCGCCGACAGTCCGATCTCCTTCTGGGAATTCACCCGCAAGGGCGTCATTGTCACGGGGATCTCTATCGGGCTATCCGCGATCTACTTGTGGTTGCGGTATTTCGTTTGGAGCTGAGGGCCAATCGCGCTAACGCGTCAACAGCGCCACGCACTCGGTGTGATGGGTCAAAGGGAATGCGTCGAAGACCCTGATCTGCTCGACGGCGTAGCCGTGCGCCCGGTACAGGCCGATATCGCGGGCGAACGATGCCGCTTCGCAGCCGATGTGCACCACCCGCGGGACCTCGGCGGCCGCCAGTAGGTCGATGACGTCGCGACCGGCGCCCGATCGCGGCGGATCCAGCACCGCCACCTCGGCCCTTGCGTGCTGCCCGGACAGAGTTCGGCGAACCGAATCGGTGATGACCTCCACCTGCGGCAGATCGGCCAGAGCGGCACGAGCGGCCCGCGACGCCGCGCGTGAGGTGTCGACTGTCAACACCCGTCCGGACTCCCCTACCGCGTCGCCCAGCGCCGCGGCAAACACACCCGCGCCGCCGTAGAGATCCCACACTGTCATGCCGGCACTGGGCTGCGCCCAGTCGGCAACCAGACTGCTGTAGACCTCGGCCGCCTCCCGGTGCGCCTGCCAGAAGGCCTTTACCGGCACCTGCCAGCTACGCGAGCCAACCCGCTGCACCGCCTCACAGCAACCTTCCACCACCTCGGTCGCGGTCCGTTTACCCTGTCGCTGGGTGCACACCACATGGCGCTCGCCGTCGTCGTCGACGACCACATAGAGCTGGGCGGCCGGCGGCCAGTCGATCTCACCCAGTCCGTCTACCATCCCGGCCGGCAGCTGCGCGCAATGCAGGTCGGTCACCAACTCGTCGCTGCGGTAGCGGTGAAAACCCGGACGACGGTCGGCCCCCACGTCGAGCCGGATCCGGGTTCGCCAACCGGTAGGGCCGGCAGTCGACAGCGGTTCGGCCCCAACGTCGAGGCCACTCCACGAGTACCCGCCCAGCCGTTGCAGCTGATTGCCCACGACTTGCGCCTTGATCGCCCGGGCCGCCTCGGGGAGGGCAAATGCCAGATCGCAACATCCGGCACCGTCCGCCCCGGCGATCGGGCACAGTGACGCCGTCCGATCAGCCGACGGCTCGATCACCTCGATAACCTCTGCGTGCCAATAAGAGCCGCGCTCCGCGGTGACGCGCACCCGCACTCGTTCGCCGGGCAGCGCGTAGCGGACGAACACCACCCGGCCTTCGTGGCGCGCCACGCAGCAGCCGCCGTTCGCCGGGGCGCCGGTGATCACGGTCAGTTCCCGGTAAGCGGACGGCGAGGCCACCCCGGTGATCGGTTCGTTCAATTCCGGGGCTGATTCCCGGGTCAATCGAAGATCCCCCGGCGAGCGTCGCCCGGCGCCGCGTGCTGCGGTCGCGTCTTGAGTCGCTCCGCCGAATTCAATTGCCAGGGAACCGAGGTCACCATCACCCCGGGCATGAACAGCAACCGGCCCTTGAGCCGCAGTGCGCTTTGGTTGTGCAGCACCTGCTCCCACCAATGGCCGACCACGTACTCCGGGATGAAGACCGTCACCACGGTGCGTGGAGACTCTTTGCTGACCCGTTTGACGTAATCGAGTACCGGACGGGTGACATCACGGTACGGCGAGGCAATCACCTTCAGCGGCACGCTGACATTACTGAGCTCCCATTTGTGCACCAGCTCACGGGTTTCCGCGTCGTCGACGCTGACCGTGAGGGCCTCCAGCGCATCGGGGCGGGTTGCTCGCGCGTAGGCCAGCGCGCGCAGTGTGGGCAGATGCAACTTCGACACCAGCACCAGGGCGTGATTGCGGCTGGGCAACACCACCTCGTGTTGGGCGGCCTCCTGCTTCGCCAATTCCCGGTCGACGGTGTCGTAGTGCCGGCGGATCAGCTTCATCATCATGAACAGCACACTCATCGCGACGACAGCGATCCACGCCCCGGCGAGAAACTTGGTGATCAGCACAACGAACAAAACCACGCCGGTAGACAGCAAGCCGACCGTATTGACCACCCGCGAGCGCATCATCTTGCGCCGCATCCGCGGATCGGTCTCGGTGCGCAGTAACCGGGTCCAGTGCCGGACCATGCCGATTTGGCTCAGCGTGAAAGATATGAACACGCCGACGATGTAAAGCTGGATTAACGCGGACAGCTCCGCACGGAACGCAATGATCGCCATCAGAGCCGCTGCCGACAGGAACAGAATTCCGTTAGAGAACGCCAATCGGTCTCCGCGGGTGTGCAGTTGGCGCGGAAGGTAACTGTGCTGCGCCAGCACCGAACCGAGCACCGGGAACCCGTTGAACGCAGTGTTGGCCGCCAATACCAAGATGAGCGCAGTGACCGTGGCGATGAGCAGAAACCCGATGTGGAAGCTGCCGAACACCGTCTCCGCCAGCTGTGTGACGAGGGTCTTCTGGTAATAGTCCCGGGGCGTACCCGTCAGCTGTGTTGCGGGATCCTCGGCGAGCTGAACCTTGATCTTCTGGGCCAACACGATGATGCCCATCAGCAGAGTCACTGCGATTGCGCCCAACATCAGCAGGGTCGTCGCCGCGTTGCGCGACTTCGGTTTCTGAAACGCCGGCACGCCGTTGCTGATCGCCTCGACACCGGTCAGCGCCGCGCAGCCCGAGGAGAAGGACCGAGCCACCAGGAACGCCAATGCGAAACCGATGACCTGACCGTGCTCGGCGTGCATCTGGAAGCCGGCGGATTCGGCCCGCAGCGGATTACCCAGCACGTAGATCCGGAACAGCCCCCAGCCGATCATGACGACAATGCCGATGATGAACGCGTAGGTCGGGATGGCGAACGCCGTCCCGGACTCGCGGATTCCACGCAGGTTCAACGCCATCACGACCACGATGGCGGCCACGCAGAACCACACCTTGTTTTCGGCCACGATCGGGATGGCAGAGCCGATGTTCGACATCGCGGAAGCAGTCGAAACGGCAACGGTCAGAACGTAATCCACCATCAGGGCACTGGCGACGACAAGGCCGGAATTGTCGCCGAGATTGGTGGTGACCACCTCGTAGTCGCCTCCGCCGGAGGGGTAGGCGTGCACGTTCTGCCGGTAGCTGGCCACCACAACCAGCATGACCGCGGCCACTGCCACGCCAATCCACGGCGTCAGTGCGTACGCGGTCACACCGGCCACCGAGAGCATCAAGAAAATTTCCTCGGGGGCGTACGCGACCGAGGACAGCGCATCGGAGGCAAACACCGGCAAGGCGATCCGCTTGGGCAGTAGGGTGTGACTTAGCCGGTCGCTGCGAAACGGCCGACCGATCAGCAACCGGCGCGCAGCAGTTGAAAGTTTCGACACGAGAGCCAAGACTAAGCGCACCTGCGCTTTGAAGCGTTCCGTCGCCGAGAATGGCCGGGGACCGAAATCGGCCGGCCAACGTGGGTGTCGACGGAACAATACGCGCAGGGCTGCGCCGAGAGGACCTCAAGTGCGGGTGGTTGTGATGGGGTGCGGCCGGGTGGGGTCGTCGTTGGCAGACGGGCTGTCCCGAATCGGCCACGATGTCGCCGTCATCGACCGCGAAAGCACGGCCTTCAACCGGCTCAGCCCGGAGTTTGCCGGCGAGCGGGTGCTCGGCCAAGGATTCGACCGCGATGTCCTACTCAGCGCAGGCATCGAAGGATCAGACGCGTTCGCCGCGGTGTCATCCGGGGATAATTCCAACATCATCTCGGCAAGACTGGCCCGGGAGACCTTCGGCGTGCAACGCGTCGTCGCTCGGATCTACGACGCCAAGCGCGCTGAGGTCTACGAACGCCTCGGCATCCCCACCATCGCCACCGTGCCCTGGACCACCGATCGCCTTCTCAATCTGCTGACCCGGGACGGCGAGACCGCCAAGTGGCGCGACCCGACCGGCACCGTGGCCGTCGCTGAGGTGGACCTGCACGAGGACTGGGTTGGGCGCCGGGCTACCGAGCTGGAACAGGCCACCGGCGGCCGGGTGGCCTTTTTGATCCGATTCGGAACCGGTGTGTTGCCGGAACCCAAGACAGTCATCCAGGCCTGCGATCAGGTGTACCTTGCCGCGATATCCGGCCGCGCCGCCGAGGCGGTGGCCATCGCCGCCCTGCCGCCCAGTGAAGACCTCGACTCAGGAGCCGGCCGGTGAAACGGGGCGACGACGAAGATACCGGCTCGACCCGTTTCCAAGCCGGGATTGAGGAGTGGCGCACATGAAAGTAGCTGTCGCCGGGGCCGGCGCGGTAGGCCGCTCGGTCACCCGCGAGCTGGTCGGCAACGGCCACGAGGTGACCCTGCTCGAGCGCAACGCCGACCACGTCGACGTCGACGCCATCCCTGCGGCGCACTGGCGTCTTGGCGATGCCTGCGAACTGAGCCTGCTGGAGTCCGTACACCTCGAGGATTTCGACGTGGTGGTCGCCGCAACCGGTGACGACAAGGCCAATGTGGTGCTAAGCCTGCTGGCCAAGACCGAGTTCGCGGTACCCCGCGTGGTGGCGCGGGTCAACGACCCGCGCAACGAATGGCTGTTCACCGACGCATGGGGTGTGGATGTGGCGGTGTCCACTCCGCGCATGCTGGCCTCGCTGATCGAGGAGGCTTTCACCGTGGGCGATCTGGTGCGGCTGATGGAGTTCCGCCGGGGTCAGGCCAACCTGGTCGAGATCACCCTGCCTGACAACACGCCGTGGGGCGGCAAGCCGGTGCGCAGACTGCAGCTGCCGCGAGATGCCGCGCTGGTGACGATCCTGCGCGGGCCGCGTGTCATCGTGCCGGAGCCCGACGAGCCGCTGGAAGGCGGCGACGAGCTGATTTTCGTCGCGGCCACCGAGGTGGAAGAGGACCTGAGCAAGCTACTGCTGCCGAGCGCCGACCCGGTTGATGATTAGTCCCGGCTGATGTCGGTCTCCGCGCCGGCGTCGGTTTCGTCGGGCACGGCACGCTGAACGGCCTTGATCGCCGCGTACGTCACCAGGGCGGCCACCGCGGTCAGTGGCCAGCCCATCCCGATGCGCGCCACCCCTAGCAAGCCGGTCTGATCGGCGTCGTAGAGCAGCCGCTGGACCACGAACCGGGCGACGAACACCAGCACCCAGCCCAGCGAGGCGATGTCGAACGCGTGTACCGCGCGGGGCACGTCGTGCCAGCTGCGATCCCGCCCGCTGGCCCAGCTCCAGGCGTAGCCGACCAGGGGCCGGCGGATCAGGACCGACACCGCGAATACCACCGCCCACAGCAACGACATCCAGATGCCCAGCAGAAAGTAACCCTTGGTGTGCCCAACCAGGTAGGCGATCAGCGCGCAGATGGCGACGCCGAAGAAACCCGAGAACGCCGGCTGTACAGATTCCCGCCGAATCATCCGCCACAACAAGACCAGCGCGGCCACGCCGAGCGCGGACCCGATCGCGGGCAGTAAACCGAAGAAGCCGGAAACCAGCACGAAGGTCACCACGGGCAGCGATGAGTAGATAATCCCGCTCAACCCGCCTAGCTGTGCCAGCAGGCGCTCTGGGCTAGTGCGATCAGTGGTTTGGTTGTGGAGGGTCACCGCTGAATTTCGTAACGCGGGTTATAGATGGCTTTGGCGCCATTCTCCAGTTTGCCCAGGCGACCCCGCACCAGCAGCGTACGGCCCGAGTCGATGCCGGGTATCCGGCGCTGACCCAGCCAGACCAGCGTGACTGTGTCGCTACCGTCGAACAACTCGGCGCGGACCCCGCCCGCGCAACCCTTGCCGTTGCATTCCACGCTGCGCAAGGTGCCGACCATCGTGACCTCTTGGCCGCGCTCGCAATCGATCACACGTTGCGCGCCGGTGCTGGCGACCTCGTCGGACAACTCCTCGAAGTCGCGTTGGTCCGGGTCCTCCGTCAACCGACGGGTGAGCCGGCGCAAATATCCTTGGGCCCCCATGGCCACTCCTGACACTGCTGAAAAAGCTATCGGCGCTTCATTTATGCCAACGGTCACCGTAGACCTGTTGGTTCCCCGGCGCCACACAGACCAAACCATGGTGTTGGAGCAGCTTTGTGCGACCGGCAATATCAGGGTGTGGCTGTCGATCTGCGCGGTGTCACGATCGTGTTGTTACCCGGAACCGGTTCCGACGACAACTACGTTCGTCGCGCGTTCTCCGGTCCCCTGCAGGGGGTCGGCGCGGTCCTGGTGACGCCACCGCCGCAACCGGATCGTTTGATCGACGGTTATCGGTCCGCCCTGGACGACGCCGCACGCGCAGGTCCGATCGGCGTCGGCGGCGTCTCGATCGGCGCCGCGGTGGCGGCGGCGTGGGCGCTGGACCATCCCGCTCGCGCCGTAGCCGTCCTGGCCGCGCTGCCGCCCTGGACCGGGGCACCCGGCTCAGCGCCCGCCGCGCTCGCGGCGCGCTATTCGGCATCCCAGTTGCGTACCGAGGGTTTGGCGGCGACGACCTCACAGATGAGGGCGTCCAGCCCGTCCTGGTTGGCCGAGGAGCTGACCCGATCGTGGCGGGTTCAGTGGCCGCAGTTGCCCGACGCAATGGAGGAAGCGGCGGCCTACATCGCACCGAGCTGCGCCGACCTGACCCGGCTGGCCGCGCCCCTGGGGGTAGCTGCCGCCGTCGATGATCCGATTCACCCGCTACAGGTCGGTGTCGATTGGGTGAGCGCCGCGCCGCACGCCGCCCTGCAGACAGTGACTCTGGATCAGATCGGCGCGGACACCGCCGCGCTGGGTGCTGCCTGCCTGGCCGCTCTCGCCCGTAGTTGATTTTGATTTTGGGCCGATTTTTGATTTTGGGCCGCTTACGCGACTAGCCGCCGGTCGTGGTGCGCAACTGCTGCATCGCAGATCCCTCGGCACTGCGGCGTGCAGTCGGCTCGTTGGGCGGCTGCTGCTGCTCCTCTGCTTGTCCGGAGGCCTGCTGTGCGACCGCGGCCTCCCTTAGCTGCTCCGCCATGGGCTCGGGCAACTGCACTGGCAACGGCGTCCGCACCGGCAGCGGTGTATCACCGCGGCGAACCACGGTGTCCGCCAACGCCGTTCGGGCTTCCTCGTGCAAGGCTTCGATGGTTTCGTGCGGGCCATTCACGACGCAGCGGACCATCCAGCGGTAGCCGTCGACCCCGATGAAGCGCACCACGCCCGAGGCGACGCCGACCACTTCTCGACCCCACGGACCGTCCTTGATGCTGACCTTGGCCGAATCCTTGCGCAACGAATCGGCGAGCTCACCGGCTACCTCACGCCACAGGCCTGTCGTCTTCGGTGCCGCGTAGGCGGCAATGGTGAAGCGCCCGTTAGGAGTAACGACCCAGACAGCGCTCGGCACCCCGCTCTCGGTCAGCTCCACCTGCAGCTGACCGGCCTCCGGCATCGGAATCAGCACCGAGCCCAGGTCCAGTCTGGCCAGCTCTGCATCCTTGGGGTCGTCGAAGTCGTCGATGTCGAACGGGCCGTCGGCCTCGTCGGCCGCTACGGCCTCTACCGGCTCCTCAGCGGCTTGTTCGTCGCCAACCGCCGCCTCGGCGACCTCTGCATCCGGGTCGGACTCGCCGGTCGGGTCGACCGGCGTGCCTGCGCTGTCGTCTTTGCCTGAACGTCTACCGAATGCCATCACAAGCGCCGCTCTCCCCCGCGAGCGGGTGGTACCCCCACCTCATCGCGACTCCCTTCTGCATCGTCGCCGGCCATCACAAACTCGCATGTCCTCCGGAGGAACCGTGGCCACCGTCGCCACGGGATGTTTCGGCCAGCCCGGCCTCGTCGAACGACGAGACCTCAGCCAGCTCAACCAACTCGACCCGCTGCACCAGCAACTGGGCGATGCGGTCACCGCGGTGCACCACGATCGGCGCGGCTGGATCAAGGTTGATCAGCGCCACCTTGATCTCCCCGCGATAGCCCGCGTCGATGGTGCCCGGGCTGTTGACGATCGAAAGCCCCGCCCGTGCGGCCAAACCCGAGCGCGGGTGCACCAATCCGACCATCCCGTACGGGATGGCGACCGCCACACCTGTCCGCACCAGGGCACGATGCCCAGGTGCCAGCGTGACGTCTTCTGCGCTGTAGAGATCAATCCCGGCGTCGCCGTCATGAGCACGGCTGGGCAGCGGAAGCTCGGGGTCGAGCCGAAGTATGTGCAGACTGGTCGACACGGGGCCACAGACTACCCTTGACCGCGTGTCCGGTTCGCGCGTCGCGCCGCACAGTGTGCGATATCGCGAACGACTGTGGGTGCCATGGTGGTGGTGGCCGCTGGGCTTTTCGCTGGCAGCGCTCATTGCTTTCGAAGTGAACCTGGGGGTTGCCGCTTTACCCGACTGGTTACCGTTCGCAACGCTGTTCATCGTGGCAGCCGGGGCGCTGTTGTGGCTGGGCCGGGTTGAGATCCAGGTCACTTCAGGCTCACCAGGGGCCTCACAAGGGGCCCAACTCGAACTGTGGGCCGGGCAAGCGCACTTACCCGTCACCGTGATCGCCCGGTCCGCCGAGGTTGCGCCCTCTGCCAAGTCCGCGGCACTCGGCCGCCAGCTCGACCCGGCGGCCTTTGTGCTGCACCGGGCATGGGTGGGACCGATGATTCTGGTGGTCCTCGATGACCCAGACGACCCGACACCGTACTGGCTGGTGAGCTGCCGTCACCCGGAGCGGGTGCTGTCGGCATTACGAAGCTGACCGATCAGGCTGCGCAGTCGGTACAGATCATCACACCGTTCTTTTCGCTGGCCAACCGGCTGCGGTGCTGCACCAGGAAGCAACTCGAGCAGGTGAACTCGTCAGCCTGCTTCGGAACCACCCGAACCGAAAGTTCCTCGCCAGAAAGATCGGCGCCAGGCAGTTCGAAAGACTCAGCGGATTCGGATTCGTCAACGTCGACCACGGCCGATGCCGCTTCGTTCCGTCGTGCTTTGAGCTCCTCCAGCGAGTCCTCCGAGACATCGTCGGTCTCGGTGCGCCGTGGAGCGTCATAGTCGGTCGGCATCGTCCTATCCCCTGTCCCTATCCCCTCACATGCCCGCGTACCCCAAGCAAGCTGTTGTACCAGCGTCGAACGCATCCACCAAACGATTCGTGCCCTAATCGGGGTTGATTGAAGTGTGAGTTACATCACACCCACAGGTTGACACTTGTCTTCGGCCTAAAACAGTGCGTTTTGCGAGCGACTAGAGTGCACTCGTGGTCGCACAAATCACTCAGGGTACCGCCTTCGACAAGCATGGTCGGCCCTTTCGGCGACGCAATCCCCGACCGGCCATCTTTGTGCTGGTGTTCCTGGTGTTGGTGAGCGGAGTGGTGTGGATCGTCGCCCTGACGCGACCTGTCAAGGTTCGCGAGGCCGAAGTATGTAACCCGCCTCCACAGCCAGCCGGGTCAGCACCGGCCCAGCTCGGTGAGCAAGCATCGCGGACTGCGATGACGGACGTCACACCCGCCAAACTCAGCGACACCAAGGTCCGCGTGCTCAACGCCAGCGGCCGGGGTGGGCAGGCCGCCGACGTCGCCGGCGCGATGAAAGACCTGGGCTTCGCTGCGCCAACCGCGGCTAACGACCCGATTTACGCCGGCGCCAAGCTGAACTGCCAAGGCCAGATCCGCTTCGGTACCGCCGGCCAAGCCACCGCGGCCGCGGTGTGGCTGGTCGCACCGTGCACCGAACTCTTCAACGACAACCGCGCCGACGACTCCGTGGACCTTGCCGTGGGCACAGAGT
>JBEKNM010000027.1:0-16563 GCA_049522835.1 Mycobacterium sp. | reverse complement strand
GGCCGGCGGCGATAGCATGCAGGAATAGGCGCGGGTCAAGGCCCAATGCCGCGCTCAGGCTTATTGTTTCAGCCATCCCCTCGACGAGCACCCCTAACCAGTTGTTGATCGCGAGCTTGAGCCGGCTGCCGTCACCGACGCGTTCCAGCCACAGCGTGCGCCGGCCAAGGACGTCGAAGATCCGCTCCACGCGTGACCGCACCGTATGCTCGCAGGCGGCCAGGATCAGCAATTCCCCCCGCTCGGCCGGCTCGGTGCTACCCGAGACCGGGGCGTCGACGAATGGGACTTGATGCCCGGATGCCAAGCGTGCCAGCCGATCAGACCATTCAACACCCACTGTGCTCATCTGAATCCAGACTGCGCCCGGCTGAAGGGTGGCGGGTGCGCCGGTGGGCCCAGTCATGACGTTTTTCACGGCAGCCCCGTCGGCCAGCATGGTGACTAACACGTCGGCCCCCGCGGCGGCCTCCGACGGGTGGAATGCGAGCTGGGCGCCTTCGGCTACCAGCATTGCAGCTTTGGCCTGCGTGCGGTTCCAGACGCGCACGCTGAACCCCGCACCGAGCAGATTGCGCGCAATCGGAGCACCCATCGCCCCAGTGCCCAGGACGGCGACTTTTATTGCGGGGAGCCCACTTCGCCCCGAAGCTGTGATCTTCACGTGTTTCAGGATTGCGCCTTCGCGGACCGGTGTCGCTACCGCTGATACGAATCAATGGCCCCCGGCACCGGGAACCTCAAATGCCCGCCAGCCGGAATCGGCGCGCGTCGACTCGAACATTCCTGTTAGCGGGAATGCCTAGTGATCCCCCCACTGCCATGCTGAGCTCATGGTTCTGCGAGTAATGCCGTGCGCTGCCTAATCGTCGATGACAACGCGGATTTCGTCGACGCCGCGCGCGGTCTGCTGGAGCGCCAGGGCATCACGGTCGTTGGCGCCGCGTCCAGCAGCGCCGAGGCGCTTCGGTGCTTCACGGAACTCCTGCCCGACGTCACACTGGTCGACATCAACCTCGGTGAGGAAAGCGGCTTCGATTTAGTAGAGCAACTCGACCGGGCGGGATCGCCCGCACCGTCGACGCTGATATTGATTTCCACCCACGCTGCGCAGGACTTCGCCGAGATGATCGCGACAAGCCCGGCTGTGGGCTTCCTGTCCAAGTCGGCACTGACGCCTTGCGCCATCCGCGATCTCGTCCGAGAGTCAGGTGGCCTCGAGGAAGGTGATCACCGCTGACACCTGTCGGTGATCCTCGCCCCTTCGCAACGCACCCTCCGAGCCGGAACCTGTCCGGTCAGTGCGCCTCGAGGAAGGTGATCACCGCCAGCACACGGCGGTGGTCGTCGGCGGTCTCGGGCAGGTTCAGTTTGGTGAGGATGCTTCGCACATGCTTCTCGACCGTGCCCTCGGTAACCCACAGCCGCTGGGCGATGCCAGCGTTGGAACGTCCCTCGGCCATCAGCGCCAACACTTCTCGCTCCCGCGCGCTGATCACCGCGAGCGGATCGTCGCGCCGGCGGGCCGAGACCAATTCCTGCACCAACGCCGGGTCCACGACCGAAGCCCCCTTGGCGATCCGCTCCAGCGTGTCGATGAAATCGCTGACGTCGGTGACCCTGCTCTTGAGCAGGTAGCCGATCCCGTGGCCGCTGGCCAGTAGCTCCATCGCGTGCTCGACGTCGACGTGCGCTGACAGCACCAGAATGCCGGTGTCGGGGAACTCCTCTCGGATCACCCGAGCGGCGTCTAGCCCCTCCGAGGTGTGGGTCGGCGGCATCCGAATATCGGTCACCACCAGATCGGGCGTCTCGGCATGGACCAGCGCGAGGAGCTCCACACCGTTCCCGGCTTGTCCCACAACGTGAAATCCCGAGCGGTCAAGCAGACTGGCCAAACCCTCCCGAAGCAGCACGTCGTCCTCGGCGACGATCACCCGCAACGCAGTCTCCACCTCGAGACGTTGCGCTGGGGCCGGGTTGTGCTCACCGTGTCGCTCCCCACCCGTGTCGGCAGGCACGGACATGTCGTCGACGGCCAGCCCGTTGCGACGCTGGGTGTTTCTCAACTCGTCTCCTAGCTCGGCCGCCGTCGCCGGCCGATCGTCGGGGGTGGGTGCCATCGCATGTTCGATAGCGGCCCGCACGTCATCGGGGACGCGAACCCCGCGGAAGTCGGCCGGTTCGCTGGTGATCCTGAGGAACTGCGCGATCACCTGCTCACCGCTGCGGCGTTCAAAGGCAGCGTGGCCGGTGACGGCGCAAAAAAGCGTGGCGCCGAGACTGTAGACGTCGGACGCCGGCGTCGGGGTCTGGCCTTCGAGTACCTCGGGTGCGGTGAACGCCGGCGATGCGGTGACGACACCCGTCGCGGTCTCAAAGCCGCCTTTGATCCGTGCAATACCGAAGTCGGTCAACTGGGGCTCACCATATTCGGTGAACAGGATATTGGCGGGCTTCACGTCGCGATGCAGCGTCTCGAGCCGGTGCGCTGTCTCGAGGGCACCGGCCATTTTGACTCCGATGTGGACCGTTTCCTCCCAGCTAGGCGGGCCGGCCCGGTGAATCCGTGCATGCAGGGAGCCCCGCGGGTGGTACTGCATCACGATGTAGGGCCTACCTGACTCAGTGGCGCCGACCTGAAAGATGTTGACGACGTTCGGATGGCCTGACAATTTGCCCATCGCGCGCTGTTCGCGCAGAAATCGTTCGAGATTATCGACGTCCAGGTCGGTGGTGAGCACCTTGATGGCGACGGTGCGGTCAAGTGAGCGCTGTTGGCAGCGGTAGACCGCGCCGAAACCACCGAGTCCGACTTCGCGGGCACCATCGAATCCGGCCGCGGCGAGCTCCGCGGCGATGACAGGGGTCAGTTCACACTGTGTCGGCACCGGATCTAATTCGGTCATCTGAGACCCCGATACTCAGCGTGCGCAATCGCTTACCCATATGATCGATCACCCTTCGACTAACTGACTCGATCGAGCATAACGCCCGAGACCAGCAAAACTCCGAGCTGACCTGGGAACGCAAGAGAACCGACGCCGCGTTGATGACAACCGCGCAGCGCCGCCGCGACCGAGCTATTCGGGCTAGCGGAATTTTGAACGACGTCCACGAAATCGATATGGGGGTCAATCACCGTCGAGTGGGATGGTGACACGCAGCGACGTCCCGCTCTGAGGTGGGCTCGTCACATGCAGGTGGCCGCCGAGGGCCTCAACGCGGTCCTGTAGCCCAATGAGTCCGGAACCGTTGTGAGAGTTGGCGCCCCCTACCCCGTCGTCTCGAATGAGTACACGGAGGCTCCCACCCTCGGTTTCGACGCCCACGTTCACCTCGGAGGCCCGAGCGTGCTTAGCGGTGTTGGTAAGCGCCTCGGCGACAACGTAATAGGCGGCCACCTGCGCCGAGTCGGGTATCCGTCGGTCAATCCTCAAGTCGAGGGTGACCGGGACAGCGGAGCGACGGGCCAGTGTCTTTAGCGCTGGACTCAGTCCCCCCTTCGACAAAATTGCCGGGTGAATGCCGCGGGAGATTTCCTGGAGGTCTGCTGAGACACCGGTCAGCCCGGACAGGATGCGCGAAAGCTGCTGCTTGAAGTCATCGAGTTCGGGCGGCGCCGACTCCTCGGCCATCCGCAGCTGCAGTCCCAGCGAGATCAGCCGTTGCTGGGCCCCGTCGTGCAGGTCACGTTCCAGACGGCGCCGAGCGTCATCGGCGGCGGCGACGATGCGCGCACGCGAGGCGATGAGTTCAGAGCGGGTGGCGGCGTTGGCGATCGCGGTCGCGACGAGATCGGCGAAGTCGCCGACGCGCGCCTCGGTGTCCGCCGGCATGGGCTCGGGGCCCCTCGATCCGACGATGGCCGCGCCCCACAGCCGACCGTCAACCCTGATCGGCACTCCCACTGTCGAATGGATGCCCGCCTCACCTATGCGCGCGGTTTCCGGACCGCGGGCATTGTCGTGGTTGTCGATTCTGGCGGCACGGCCGGTGCGCAATACTTTCGCTCCCAGGTCGTCGCCCGCCAACGGAATACGCTCGCCGGAACCGGGCATCTTCGATATTCCCGGCTGGTAGTGAACCGCGACCACGAACCCGGTACCGTCGGGCTCGTACCGCAGTAGCCCCGCGTTGACCACATGAAGGACGCCGGCCAGTTCGTCGGCAACTGCAGAGAACACCTCCGACGGGCTGGCCCCACGGGCCACAAGGGTCGCCACCCGCCGCAGTGCGGCCTGCTGCTCGGCAAGTACACCCAGCTTGTCGCGGCTAGCCGTTGCCGCAGCCTCCGCCTGACGTAATTTTTCCTGCTCACGCCGGTGTTCGGTCACGTCATGACCAACGACGTAAAACAAGCCCCGATCCCACACGACGCTCCACGCGATCCAGCGTTGCGAACCGTCACTGCATAAAACCCGACTCTCGAAACGCGCCGGCGTAGCGCTGCCTGGCAGCCGCTCAAGTACCGCACGCACCCGACCTCGGTCGTCGGGAACGATTAAGTCGAGGAAGGGCCGTGACACCAAATCGGCGAGTGAGTAGCCGAGTATCTGCGTGAAGGCCGGATTGACCCGGATGACACGATCCGGGCCTGTGATGCACATCAGGTCGGAGGAGAGATTGATCGACCTCCCTCCCATCCGTGCCAGGCGCGCAAGTCCGTTTGCTACCAACGCGACCACGAGGAAGGCGGGGATCACAAGCCAGTTCTGGGGTTCGAACGGGGCGAAATGGTCGGCCGGCCAATTACGGAAGTACGCGAAAGCGATGGCGCTGGCCACCGACATTGTCACCGACAACCCGAATCCCCACAGCGTCGAAACCACCACAACGCCGAGCAGATAGAGCGTGCCAAAGTGGCCGGTCATGCCGCTCACCAGTTTGAGCAAACACACCACAAGGGTCTCGATCACAATGAGCGTCCCTGCGACCGCGATTCCCACCCGAAGCGACGGCGCCATGGGGCGGATCAACAAGTACAACAAACGTGTCCGCGTCGTTGGCGAACCAATACCGGCATTGGAGGCGCCACCCGTAAAGATGCGACCTGGCGTCCACCAACGGCCAGGCCGCTGTGACGGTTTCTGCTTGATGGAATCTGACATCGTTCTGCAGCGGACTTCAACGTAACGCGGAAAATCAAGCATAGCCGCGTGGGCCCCGTCCGCGGCGCGTCGACCGACCGCCCCTCCAGATCCGGGCGCCCGGGTGACACGCGATTCAAATTTGGCGCCATGAAGGCTTGGTCGGATCGACCAACTGGATGTCAACGGGCCTGAAGCCGAAGACCGCAATGACGGCCGGATCGTTCGACGGCTGGCGACAGAGCTGGTCAATCTGAAAGCGGTGCTCGAAGCGACCCGATGACCGATGTGCTCAATCAGTCCGCGCTGCCTGAAAGCGCATACAGCTCTTTAAGGTTGACCACGATCGCCTCCTGAGTGCTGCGGGCGATCACGATGACCGCGGGATGGTCCGGGTCGGGGTTCTCTTCGCGGTGCGGAACGTAGGGCGGCACGAAGATGTAGTCGCCGGGGGCGGTGACAAACGCGGACTTCCTCCACACCGTCGTGAAATACGAACTCCGGGTTTCCGCTGCAGGCGAAGATCGCCGTTTCCGACTCGCCATGATGATGATTACCCGACACCGTCTCCGGCAAGACATGTGTCTCACCCATCCAGATCCGCTCGGAACCCACGGAATCACCAGTGAGCGCGGCAACTCGTCGCATACCTTCGGTTTGGGCGGTGTCCGGGCTGACCTCTGACGCTTTCACGTGATGCACCCTGGTACGCAACGACTGACGCGCATCGCCATTGTTGGGATTCTGCAGATCCGGATGAAACCCATCGGTATGGCTCATGACCCTTGTCGTCCTTCTTGTCCTCGCCCACTGATCGCCAGCGCAGACCGCCGTGATCGAAAATCGATGGCTTGGCGTCATCCGGGCTTGTTTCAGAATCGCCCCGTATCAAACCGCTGTCGTCCCCGCTGACGCCCATTCTCATCGGTAGCTGTGCCAGCCGTCGGTAGCCGTTGAACACACCAACAGCTATGTCGGACAATGCAATGCATCGTTACAAAGAACGGGTAGCCAGACACCTTAGCGCCGGGTGCGTGCCTCCTCTACCAAGATCGCGGCCAGGCACATGACGGCCAACACCGATACTGCCGATGCGAAAGCGATTCCGGCGGTGCGCAGGCCCCACGCCTCCGCCGCCAGGCCCTCGCCGATTACGGGCAGCGCGATCGCGACGTAGGCGACGACGAAGTAAGTGGAGCTCACCTCGCCGCGTCGCTCCGGTGGTGTCTGCTCGGCAACAGCCGCTAGCCCTCGGCTGAAGCTGATGCCCTGTCCGATCCCGGCGACGACCGCACCCATGATCAGTACGACAAGGCTCGAAAAATGCAGGGCGGCAGCAATAATCACCATTCCGATCACCAGCAAGCCGCAGCCGACGGCCATTGCCCGCCGAGCGTCCATCCGTCCGGCAAACACCTGCGCGGCCGCTGACGCGGCGAAGAGCGAACAGACGATCGCACCGGCGGCGGCGTGGTTGCCGATGCCGATGACGCCGGAGAGGAATGCGGGCACCACGGCCGTGAACAGGCCCGTGACGGCGAAACCTGCGAACGCGGCGGTGGCCGCGATGACGAACACCGGCCGCACCTCTGCCGGCACCGACAGTCGCTGAAACCCGATACGGCCGGTGCGGCCAGAGGTTTCCGGAGCGACCAACACCGCGACGATCGCCAGCATCATCAGCACGATGTGCACGACAAACGACAACCGCAGCGGATACGACGCGTACTGCACCAGCAGTCCGGACAGCAACGGTCCGGCGCCCAAGCCGCCGATGTTGGCCGCCGTCGCGACCGCGACCGCCCGTCGGCGCCACGCTTCCGGGGCAGCCTCGATCACCGCGGCGGTCGCGGTGCCGGCAACGACGCCCGCCGACAGCCCCGACAGCAGTCGGCCCAGCAGCAGTTGGCCGACCGTATGGGCGGCCAGAAACACCACCGCGCTGGCCAGCGCAAAACCGGTCGCAGCTAACAACATTGGACGCCTGCCCACGGCGTCGGACCAGCGCCCGAACACCAGCAGCGCGATGAGCACCCCGCCGGCGTAGCTGGCGAACACCACCGTGGTGGTCAGCACCGTGAAATGCATGCGCTGCGAGTACAGCGCGTATATCGGCGTCGGGAGCGTGGTGCCGGCCATCATCGCGGCAAACGTGTAAGCCAGAAGCGGGAAGGCGAACCTGCTTTGCCAGCTACTCGGCACGATTGATGGCATCGCCGCAAATGATGGCATCACCCCAAACCTATCGCAATTTCGATCCTGATTGATCCCGGCCGCGCGTTACAGCGGTGCTGAGGTAAGGGAAGTTTGGGCGGCCGCTTCAGCAAGCCGCAACACCGGCGGGGCCGGGCGAGTTGCCCTCGGTGGTGTACAACTTCAGCGCGAAGCCGCGCGGGTCGCGCCAAGTGTCTGGGCTGCCGCGCTCACCGGCCACCGTGGAGAACCGGACCACCGTCTCGGTCACGGTGCCGGGCTGAAACACCGCCGCCTTGGTGAAGGCGCTGACGTCATGGGTCGCCTCAAATCGACCAAAGGCGCCCGAACCCTTGGCGTGCGGCTGTCGCTCCGGCACCCGCTCACGGTTGAAATGCGCCATCTGCTCGATCAGGTAGTGATCGTGGAGCAGGATCGGTCCATCCGGGCCGACAGTGAGCGAGTGCTCGTCGCTCTCGACCGGGATGCCGGCATCGGTGGTTGTCGGGGTGGGTTGAGTCTCGGTCATTGTCGCGCCTTTTCGGTGATGGGGTGGACAGTTTCTAAAGCGGTGGCAGCGTTATCCGTGGCTGAGCCGGGATGCTTTACACGCGCCCACAGGGTGTTGCGGATCAGGGGCTTCGGTACTTGCCGCCGTGATGGTCGCTAGACCGAGTATGACTCATCTATTTCCGGCACGGTGAACAGGCCCTTCGTCGTATTGATGCTATTCGACTTGGATTGTGCGAGTTGTTATTTCGCTACCCATTCACTGGCTCATAGATCGTCGGCGTTCAGCGCTAGAAAGGTGACCCCGGCCGCCATCCCGGCGAGCGCCTGCGCCACCAGGTACACCCACAGCGTCGGCCACGCGAACATGCCCATCACGGCAGCGCCGAGCGAGACCACCGGGTTAAATGCGCCACCCGAAATCGCGCCGACCGCAAACGCGCCGGCCACTACCGTAAACCCGATCGCCAGGCCGTAGAACGAATTATCTGGGTGACTCTTGCTGGTGGCTACGTTGAGCACCACGTAGCACAGGGCGAAGGTGAACAACAGCTCCACCACAAACGCGGCGACTAGCGCGCCGCCAGTCAGCGTCATCGTCGCAGTCGTAACCATCCGCGCCGGATCGATGACGGTGCGCACGACCACCGCCGCAAGCAGCCCGGCACCTAACCGCACAATCCAATACGCAACGGCGTCAAGCAGCCCGATTCTGCGGCGCACCAGCACCGCCATCGTTACTGCGGGGTTGTAGTGCCCGCCGGAGAGGTGTCCGCCGGCGTAGACCATCACCATCAGGACCGCGCCGATGCCCAGCGGCGCGAACGGGCTGCCACTCCCCGCGGCGGCGCCGACCGTGAACACCAGAAAGAATGTTCCGATCGCCTCGACTGCGTACTTGACACCGGCCCGCGGGGCGGCAGCTGCCTTACTGGCTTGTTCACCGGTGAATACCCGGCGGCCGGCTTCTTGCGCGGTAACCATGACTCCCAGACTCGTCGCCCAGGGCACCCATGTCGTCAGCGCTGTCACCCAACTTCGACTCCTAACAGCCCTACTCCCCGACTACCTGCCAGCTTCAATCAGCCCGATCAACGTGGCGCCCGCCGGTTTTAAAAACTGGTTGACAGCAGCGGGGGGCCTGACTCGCGGATCGCACCCCCCCGCCAGCACCGGTGAATCGCCCGATCAGCTCAGGATCAACAGCCCCAGGAACCCGGCAAACGCCGCCGGGTGTCTTACGCCAACACCCATATTCGTTGCAGGGCGCTCTCGACCGATGCAGGGTCGATATCGTCAAGGGCGTCCAGCCCGGCCAGATAACGCCATGAGTAGATCGCATGGCGGGCCAGCTCTGCGGCGCGAGCCGGCGCGATACCCCCGGCTGCCCGGGCGTGGGCACGCAGCGCATTACCGGTCACCGCATCCAGGGTCATCCCACGGTCGGTATTAACCGGTGCCGTCGATTGGCAAGCGGACCGCACAGCATAGAGCCCGGCCGCATTGACCGCCCTGTCTATCCGCCGGGCCGCGGCACGGGCCGCGCCCTCGGCGCCGACCCAGGCGACAATCGGTGCCGCCTCACCGGATGCCACCTTGCGGTGTAGGAAAGCGATATCGCGGATCGCTTCGACAGCATCGCTTTCAACGTAGTTGACAACCCCCCAAGTGGGATTGGTCAGCAGTTCGGCCACCCACGCGTGGATCACGGTGTGGGGCACCTGTGCGGTTCCCACGGTCAGCCACGCCAAATCCAGGGCCAACAGGCTGTCTTCGGGTGACAGATAGCCGTCCGGGCCGGCGAGCACGTCGTTACACCACTGAACGAAAGCAGCCAGCGGACGGGCCGAGCACGCCGGGAAGTCGCTGACTTCGGTATCGCCGTTGATGTAAGAGATGGCGTTCATGGCGCACCCCTTGCCCGATTCCGGCTGGTGCGACCCTTCAGCCAAGCGCAGCCGGCCGGTGATGCGGTCCAGGTCCATTGCAATTGCATCCGTTCTCGATACAACCCAAGTTCTATGTCGCCCGGTTCAGTTCCGGTGCATGTCGATTGCTTCGTTGCACCGACAACGTTCGCACCAAAGCCAAATAATGTCGTTTAGGCTGGCAACCATTGGCACATCATGGGAACTGCAATATTGGCCTACCAACTAACGTCATATGCGCCTACCCGCTAGCGTGAAGACACGCCGCGTCGGATCCTGACTAATACCTAACGGCTACCGCAGAAAGCGGCGGCAGCCGACGCAGTATTCCACCGAGCGGATGACCGACCAGCAGCTGACGACACACGCCCTACTTGCGTCGACGGGACTTCTTTCGGCTGAGGACGAGGCTCTTGCAGCATTGCCGGACACCGAGATCAAGGCGGCGATGCTGGCCGTGCCGGGAAAATTTTCGTGCGGTGGTGTACTACGCCGATGTCGAGGGCTTCCGATACAAGGAGATCGCGCACATTATGGGAATTCCGAAAGGAACTGTGATGTCACGGCTTTCGCGGGGACGACGATGTCTCCGTGGGCTGCTCGTCAACGGCGCCGAGGGTGCTGTCCGGCAACCGATGCGCGCTGGTGCATCGCGTGGTGTCACAGGTTCATACCAAGCTAGCTGATGACCGTCACGACGATGTGACGTTATGAACCGATTCGTCGTAGTGCTCACGCGTCCAAAGTCAAGTCGATTCCGTGATGAGGAAACCAATATGTTTCTGCCGCCAGATGATGAAGCCGGCGCTGTCAGCGGTTACGGACATGCGCTCGAAAGCCGTTGGCTCGACGACACTCCCGGTCGCCGCCTGCTGGGCCACATCATGTTCACTCTGTTGTTGGTGGCGCTCGCGCTTGCCGGTATAGCGCTCTGCCTCTGATCAGTCACACGGCGTCACTCGACACCGACACCTTCTGGCCGACTCCGGTCTATCTCGCGGGCGAGCAGCGCGGAAAACCGCGCCGGCAGCCGACCAGGTAAGCACGCATTGCCGCTAGCAGGAAACACTGGTGGGTGTCAGCGCTTAAGACACGTGCACGCTGGAACGCAATGGTTGAAGACAAGGACACGACGCGCCCGATCGGCGGGCTGCTAACATGCGAACCCTGAAACGACGTTTCCGGCGCGCAACGGTGGGAAACTCGGTGGGGCGTCTTGTCTACCCAGGCAGATCGGTCAACTAGGAGAAATCATGGGCAACGTTCCCACAGTCGAGCTCAACGACGGCACGCACATCCCGCAATTGGGTTTCGGCGTCTTCCAGATCAAGCCCCACAGCACCGCCGCAGCGGTTGCAGCGGCTCTGAAGGTCGGTTACCGGCATATAGACACCGCAGAGATGTACGGAAACGAGAACGAAGTCGGCCAGGGCATCCGCGATGCCAGGGTAGATCGGGCAGATGTCTTCATCACAAGCAAGCTCAACAACGGCTTCCATAAGCCCGACGATGCACGGCGCGCATTCGACAAAACATTGAGCGCGCTCGACTCCGATTACGTCGATCTTTTCCTCATTCACTGGCCGCTGCCGACGCTCTACGGGGGCGACTTCGTCTCGACCTGGCATGTCCTCGAAGAGTTCGCCAGGGACGGCCGCGCGCACAGCATTGGGGTGTCGAACTTCCAGCCCGCCCATCTGGACCGACTCGCGAAGGAATCCGACACTATCCCCTCGGTCAACCAGATCGAGGTCCATCCTTACTTCACCAACGAAGCGGTGCGCGGGTACGGACGCGAGCACGGTATCGCGACCGAGGCATGGTCGCCGATCGCTCAGGGCAAAGTGCTCGACGACCCGGTTATCGAGCGGATCGCCGCCGCCCTGGGCAAGTCGTCCGCGCAGGTCGTGTTGCGCTGGCACATTCAGCGCGGCGATATCGTCTTCCCCAAATCGGTGTCACCTGAACGGATGAAGGACAACTTCCAACTGTTCGACTTCGAACTGGCAAGTTCCGACATGGATGCGATCTCGGCCCTCGATGAGGGCGAATCCGGAAGAAGCGGCCCTAACCCGGACAAGTTCGACTACATACCCGAGTAGCGTTGACGGATCACTAGGAGGGCACTGCGGCCGCACGAGTTCCATGGGTGGCGGATGGGTCTGCGGCGAGCTCGAGAGCCACGGCGGATTGGTACCCGGAGCAAGGGCATCCGGTGACAGACGACCGAGACAAGTTCGGTGAGCTCGCCGGGCTGCAGGCCGCGCTGCGGCGAGTGGCCACGTTGGTGGCCCGCGGCGTCCCAGCCTCCGAGGTCTTTTCGACGGTAGCCGAGGAGTTGGCCCGCGCGCTGGGTGCTTCTAATGCGGCGCTATGGCGCTACGAGTTCGACGGCACGGCCACCCTCATCTCGGCGCACGACGACCCGCTACAAGCGACAACGATGCCCGTCGGTTCGCGCTGGCCGCTGGACGGCGAGAACATCGCCGCCAGGATTTTCGACAGCGGCCGCCCAGCGAGGATGGACACCCATGACAATGCGGCCGGGTGGGCCGCCGCGCGCATTCGCGAGCTCGGGCTCCACAGCGGAGTAGGAGCACCGATTGTCGTCGAGGGCCGTCTGTGGGGCGCCGCCGTCGTCGGCTCCGCTGAGCCCCGACCCTTTCCCCCCGACACCGAAAACCGCGTCACCGACTTCGCCGACCTCGTCGCAACCGCGATCGCCAACGCGGACGCCCGCGACGAGCTTCACGAGCTCGCTGAGCTCCAGGCGGCGCTGCGGCGGGTGGCGACACTGGTTGCCCGCGCGGTCGAGCCCTCGGAGCTGTTCAAAGCAGTGGCTGAGGAAATGTCGCAGCACTTGGGTGCCAAACTGACGGCGCTGTGGCGGTACCAGCCCGACGGTTCCGCGATCCTCGTCGCGACAAACGTGGATGCGGCTCCACGTCTGCCCGTGGGCACGCGCATGACCTTGGAGGGCGAGAACCTCTTAGCGATGGTGTTGGAAACCGGCCGCCCTGCTCGGCAAGACAGCATCGAGACCGACAACGCCAGCGGCTCAACCGTTGGACTCATCCGGGAGATCGGCCTTCGTACCGCAGTCGGCGCCCCCATCGTGGTCGACAGGCGCGTGTGGGGGATGGCGGGGCTCGGCTCAACCAATCCCGACCCGCTGCCGGCGGATACCGAGGAGCGCGTCAGCGATTTCGCCGATCTGGTTGCGATCGCGATCGCCAACGCCGCTGCCCGCGACGACCTGATCGCCTCTCGCGCGCGGATCGTGGCGGCCGCCGACGACGCCCGGCGCCGGCTGGAGCGCGACTTGCACGACGGAGCCCAGCAGCGGCTGGTCTCCCTGGGGCTGCAACTGCGTCTGGCGGAGGGTTCCGCGCCGCCCGGACTCAAGGAGCAGCTGGCAGCTGTCGTGTCGGGTTTGACCGCGGTGTCACAAGAACTGCAACAGATTTCGCGCGGGATTCACCCGGCGATCCTGTCCAAAGGCGGCCTCGGCCCAGCACTGAAGACACTGGCCCGCCGCTGTCCGGTTCCGGTGCACGTTGACGTTGCCGTTGACCGCCGATTGCCTGACCCGGTCGAGGTCGCCGCCTACTATGTGGTGGCCGAGGCGCTGACCAACGCCGCCAAGTACGCCCACGCCTCCGAAGTGACCGTCTGCGCCGAAACAAAGGGCGTCAATCTCGATCTGTCGATCCAGGACGACGGCATCGGCGGAGCCGATTCGCGCAAAGGGTCTGGACTCATCGGGCTCAAAGACCGCGTCGAAGTGCTCGGCGGCTACATGCAGATCGCCAGCCACCCGGGAACCGGAACGTCAGTGCACGTCACCATCCCGGTAGTGGCCGATGCGACCGGGCAAGCCCCCTGACCAAAGCTCTTGTCCCCACATAGGACTGCTGTCTTTGGACGCTGATCGGGATCGCCTTCGGCGCTCGCAACGATCACAGATTACGGCTAGCTGCAACCGTGTTCGGGTGCCAGCGGTGATGATATGTGTTTGCTCGAGCGGAATTCTGGTACAAGCGAATAGTTGAAGGATCCGGGAGTCCCGCCATGCGAACAAAATCAAGCCATACGGCGCAGGTGTCAGAGCGCGCTTCCTGCGTTGCCTCGGATCCAGCCATCCGAGAGATCGACGCATACGTTCTCGGCCTGCGCGTACATGTGCGCCTCTCGCGCTCGGGACTGGCTCGCTCCCGCGAGAAGCATTAGATCTCGGATTGCATTTGCATTAAATGATCTCGGCAGCAGGTCGTTACTCACCACATCGGCATTACTTGGGGCGACGGGAACTGCCGGCTGCGAAATGAGCGGGCGCCGTGCCGATACCGGCTACCCGAACGCCGCAAACCTACGTAGCGCTTTACGTAGTTCTTCGGTGCCGCCCTGGCCGTGACCGGTGTCTGCTGAATAAACCACAGCAATGAGCTCTTCGAGCCAAAGACGAGACCGCTCGCCACATCAACCTCTGGCATTCAGGCAGCGGAAAGGCCGGCCATGTCGACGATCACCGTCGGAAAAGAAAACACCGACGACATCGACCTCTACTACGAGGATCACGGCACCGGGCAGCCGGTTGTCCTGATCCACGGATACCCATTGAATGGACACTCCTGGGAAAAACAGGAACGCGTCCTGCTGCACGCCGGATACCGGGTCATCACCTACGACCGCCGCGGCTTTGGCCAATCGAGCCGACCCAGCGTCGGCTACGACTACGACACCCTCGCCGAGGACCTCGACGCGGTTCTCGAACACCTCGACCTCACCGGATGCGCCTTGGTCGGGTTCGGCATGGGCACCGGCGAAGTGGCCCGCTACCTTGCCACCTACGGGTCATCGCGAGTCAGCAAGGCCGTCCTGATGGGCGCCATTCCCCCGTTCCTGCTCAAAACCGACGAGAATCCCGATGGTGTCGAGCAATCGGTCTTCGACGACATCAAGGCCGCGGTCATCGCCGACCGGCCCGCCTACTTCGAGAACTTCCTCAACGACTCCTACAACGTCGACGTGCTGGCCGGCATCAGGGTCAGCGACCAAGCGTGGCACAACAGCTTCAATGTCGCCCTCGCCGCCTCCGCGCACGCCGCCCACGCCTGCGTCGACAGCTGGCTGACCGACTTCCGTGACGATCTGCCCATGATCGACGTGCCGGTCCTGCTCATCCACGGCGACGCCGACCGCATCCTGCCCTACCGCAATACGGCCAAGCGACTCCCCGGTCTCATCAAGGACCTCACCGTCGTCACCGTCGAGGGCGGACCGCACAACATCGCCTGGACTCACCCCGACGTGGTGAACCCCGCCCTTCTGGACTTCCTGAAGAAATAGATCGAGCACACCCCGACCCGCAGGCCCACCGGCGTCGCCTACCCGATGATGGGCATGGGCTACGCCGACGGATCGATGCCGCGTTGTTCGGCGACCCACGCTGCGACTTGGCTGCGGGAGGTGAGCCCCAGTTTGACCAATACGTTGCCGACGTGGGTCTCAGCTGTTCGCTGGGCGATGACCAGAGATTGAGCGATGGCCTTGTTGCTCAGACCCTGCGCGAGCAGTCCAGCGATTTCCTCCTCGCGTGAGGTCAACGAGCCCGCGCCGCCGGTGTCCGGCTGTCCCGATCGCGTGGAGCGCCTCGTGTGTTCGGCCTGGTTCAACACCTGGGCGAGCGGCATCTGCCTGCCCCGCCGAAACGCGGCCGCATACCCCTGCTCGCCGAGCGCGGCGCGGGCGGCGGCCACGGACTTGTCGTGATCACCGACCAGATCCGAAAACAGGGTCGCGAGCGAGCTGCCGGTCGAGTCCCACAACACTTCTGCTGCGCCCAGCATGTGGGCGGCACACTTGTGCTGCCCCAGCGCGCCAACCCCCCACGCCAGGGCGTCCAAACCCACGGCGGTGCTCAGCGGGTCGTCGAGCCCGAGTTTGATCTCAAGACCGGAGCGCTGCAGCTCCACGGCGCGAACAGGGTCACCCCTGCGCCACGCATCCAAGCCCAAAGCCATCAGTGCGTTCGCCCGGTGCAAAGATTCCCCGCGCGGCGTGGCCAGCTGAAAAATTTCCTCGTAGCACGCCTTTGACCGCTCATGCTGGCCAACCATGGATGCGTAGATGGCAAGCGAGGTCAAAATGTCGAGATAAAAGTCCAGGTCTGTCCTGCTTGCGGGCATGGCTAACGCCCGCTCGAGTTCAGAAACCGCCCGCGGTAGGTCGCCCGCGAAATGTGCCGAGCGGGCGGCGACATAATGCAGCTGGGCCAGCACCATCGGATCGCTGACCTGTGGAATCAACCCGCGAGCCTCGTCGAGTAGTTGGTTGCCGGTTGCCAACTCACCCCCGATCGTCGCCAGGGCGCTGTTGCGCAGTAGTGCGCGCACCCGCACAACCGTGACGCCACCGGAGCGCGCCAGCGCTTCGTCGAGCCAATGCCGCCCTTCGCCGAGCCTGCCGTGCGCCCACCAATACCCCTGCGGAAGCCCAACCACGATCTCCATCACGGCATCGGCGTCGCCGTGTTCGTTGAGGCAGAAGTCGACCGCGGACCGAATGTTTGCACTCTCGGCAGTCAGCCGCGCCAACCAATACACCTGGCGCGCGCTGATCCACTCCACGTTCGCGGTGTGAATAAGTGCGGCGTACCACTGCAAGTGGCGCATCCTCAGCGCTGGTCCCTCGCCGCCCTCAGTCAGGCGCTCCAACCCGAATTCACGGATACTTTCCAGTAGCCGATACTGCACGACCGTTCCCCGCTCCTGACGAACGACGATCGATTTGTCGACCAGACCCGACACCAGATCCACCATCTCGTCACCGGCGATGTCGCC
>JBEKNM010000026.1:0-16622 GCA_049522835.1 Mycobacterium sp. | reverse complement strand
ACGTTGTGATCGTTGTGACGTAAGAAGCCGACGTCCGCGTCGAACTGCTCGACCAGGTTGGCCAGCACCTGTTGGCTCATCTCGGCAGCGGTGGATGCGGTCGCATCCACCAGTTGGGCGGCGACGGAGCTGACGACGAGATCCAGACTGCGCGACACGGTGTCCTCCGATGTTGGCTACATCCCCCATTCGGGCGCCTCACCCAATCAGGAGATGATCGTCTTCAAAGTCGCTACTCCCAATACACTCCGATGTCCACTGATGCGGGCTCCTGGGTTCGCCTGGTCACGGATGGTAACGGTCGGAAAGCGATTATGCCCCGACCCGGGGCAGCTCGGTGCGGCTTTCGACACAAAGGCCGGTGGTAACGCCAGCGCATGTGATAGCCCGCGTAGCCGAGTCCGGTCAGATTTCGCCGCCAATTTGCTGCCCGCAGTGGGCAGCGCGCACGGCATTCAATGCTCTGTCATGCCGCAAAGGCTGGACGCTCGGCGCGCACCGGCTTGGCCTGGCGTTGGTCGGACCAGTACTCCAACGGAACGTTGTATCCAATATGACGAGATATGAGCGTCTCAAAACCCTGTCGTGGTACCAACGGAGCTGGTACGGCACGGGGGAGCGTGGATTGATCGGTTTACGCCTCTAACACTCCAGAAGTGATCAGATTCGCGCGTATTTCCTCGAGGATCGATTCGCGTTTCTCGTAGCCCTCGACAACGGCGGCCCAGTCATCGCCTCGATTGACAGCAAACTCGGCAGCCGCGGTAAGCGCTCCGTAATACGCCGTTGCGACATCATCGGACCAAATGACCCATACTCCGTCTTGGGTTTGGCACAGAGCGCCGATTGACGCGAAGAAACTGTCAAGCGCACCCCTCGCCCGGTCTGGATTCAAAAAGTACAAGAGATATGGGAACTCTGAATACAAATTCTGTAAGAAGGCAACAATCTCCGGATTCAGGTAGGGATGGATCTCCTGTACCTCTGCGAAGCTCAGGACAACCGATCCGCGCCAGGCTCGGGCCATTGCCGGATCAGCGCCAACATCGGCCAGAACCTTGCGCACTGCAGTCATGTCTTCAACGCGCCACTCACTCGCCGGGACATCGAGCTGCCGGAGGGTCATTGTGCGGCCCGCCGCTCGTGTGCCCACTGATGAGCCATTGACCCAGGAGCACTCTTCCATGCGTAGTGGTCTGCATAAGATGCGGCTGTCTGCATGTGGTCCCCAACATCGAAGATCCCGCGGCGCTGGCATTCGTGTTCGCGCGGCGTCTGCTTGATCCCGCGGCTGAATGGCCACGGGATACACGGCATCCTCCCATGTTGGTACCGCCTGCGTTAATAGTTCGAAGAGATAGATAGGTGGACGCACTGTCTGAAAACAGATTGAAAATAGAGTGATGGTCGTTGTGCCAGCTTTCGCCGACCAGATCGCCATCGACATCGCTGCCCGCCTCTGCCGCACCACACCTCCGTTGCCCGTCGACCACGTCTGGCTCACGATCCTTAACCGGAAGCCGTATTCGGTGCAGCGTAGGTGTGCTCGGAGCGGTCGATAATTAGCTTCGGCACTTCCGATGTGCGTGCTGGGCCTACGCTATTGGGTTGTCAGGCCGTTCGCGGGGGTTGGGAGGTGTCCATATCGGTACCCATTACGCCCTGGCGGCTGGCCATCGACTGGCACTTCTTGGCCGGCCGCGGGTCGGTCTGCCTCTACCGATGTTGGCCATCGGCCATGACGGGGTGACCGTTCACCCCGCCGTTGACGCCTGCCTGGTGCATGTCGCGATGGTCGGTCGCTGAGGTATCGATGACGATCGAGGACCCGCGCCGCTTGCGGCTGCTGATCGACAGCGTTCCCGCCATGATCAGCTATTGGGATCGCGAGCTGTGCAACGTGGTCGCCAACGAGGCCTTCATCGAGTTTTTCGGGAAGACACCCGTCGAGATCTTCGGCCGCCATCTCCGTGAGGTTCTCGGCGAGAATCTGTACAGGCTCAACCGCGCTCACGTAAAGGGGGTACTCGCCGGCGAAAAGCAGGTGTTCGAGCACACTCTCATCGATCCGCACGGCGGTACCCGGTACGTCGAGACGAACTACATCCCTGACATCGTCGACGGTGAGGTAAGAGGTTTTTATGTTCAGGTCACGGATGTCACGGCACGCGTTGAGGCCGAACACGCCCGTGACGACGCCGTGCGGCTGTTGCAGATCAGCATGGACAACGCGCCTATTGGTCAAGCCATCGTGGACACGTCCGTACATGCGTTGTACGTCAACCCGGCGTTGTGCACGATGTTCGGCCATACCGCCGCAGAGTTGATCGGCGTCGACCTTCGCACTTTCGTCCACCCGGCTGACATCGCGACCGCTGAGGCAGACTTGGACGTGCTCAAGAATAATTCGCAGTCACACGTCGTGTCGGAACTCCGACTTGTCAGGCGAGATGGAAGAACGGTCTGGGTGCAACGTGACGCGGTGATGGTGCCAGGCGCGCATGGCTCGGACGACATCATCATTGGGCAGTTCCAGGATGTCACCGCGCGCAAGCGGGCCGAAGCTGAACTCGCGCGGCAGGCGGTGACGGACCCGCTCACAGGGCTGGGTAATCGACAGGCTTTCCTCGACTCCGTCCAGAATCAGCGTGAGGTCGAGCGCGCAGCGTCGGTCGGCATCGTCTTCATCGACCTCGACGGGTTCAAACAGATCAACGACGCTTACGGACACGCTGTCGGCGACGTCGTCCTCATCCAAGTTGCTCAGCGCATCGCGCAGATCGTGGTCGCACCCGACTCGGTCTATCGCCTCGGCGGAGACGAATTCGTTGTCCTGTCGACCGAGGCCGAGGCGGACGAGCATGTTGCCGAGCTGGCAAACCGGCTTCGCGGTGCATTAACTGGGCGTTACGACGCCGGGGCGAGACCGCTCTCCCTAAGCGCCTCGGTGGGCTCGACATGGGGTCCGTCCGACGACATTCAGCGGCTCCTGCGGGACGCGGATGCCCACATGTATCGACACAAAGCCCGGCGACGCAATATGTAATCGCTTGTACGGGGACAGCATTGGTCAGTCCGCAGTCAGTCCGCAGGAGTTTCGACGCGAGCCGCAACTGGGGTCTGGGTCGGAACGGTCACTCGGGGAGATCGGCAACAGTGGGCTCGTACGACGGCGCGTTGTTCTTCTGGTGGCGGAACTGGCATCGCAGTACCCGCTTCGGATCGAAAGTTCCTGGGGGTCTGAACAATTCGAGGTCAGGAGTGCACCACTGGCCTGCGTTAGGGCCGCATCAGTGCCGGGTTCGTCCTCGTGGGCTTCCAATGGCGGCTCTATGGCAAAGTGGCGCCGAGCGTAGATTGACGCGCGGACTGTGAAAAGGATCCGGTGAGCAAACCAGGGAGTGCAGCGATGGGAACTGGGATCGAGCGCACCGTGCTGGACTTCGTGCACGCGGCGTACGGCGAGCATATGGATGTCGACGCGATGACCGCATTGATGGCTGACGACTTCGTATGGCAGCTCAACGTGCCACTCTCGCCGATTATCTACGGTCGTGACGCGGCGCGTGCCGAGCTGGAGAAACATAACCGGCTGGCGTCGGGCATGGTCGAAGGCAGCGAGATCCGAACGGTCATTTCCAACGAGGACACGGTGGTAGTCGAGCGGCTGGACGTGAACCTCATCGGGGGCACGAGGGTCACGTTCCACGTCACGGCGATCTTCGAGGTCCGCGACGGTGCGATTACCTGCTGGCGCGAATACTGGGACACGGGTGACATCGCGCGGCAGCTCGGTAGTGATCAGCCAAACATGTTCGAGCAGATCGGCTCCTGACCGGCCCGCCCACGGGCGGGCGCCAGGTTGCTACTCCGGTAGCGGCAGCTCCGCAACGCCTGTGGCGCCAGTAATCCAATGTGAATTCTGTTGTGATTCCAAAAATCGGCTGAAAATGTCCTAAGACAAGCGTGGCGGCCCCGGGTTTCGTGTCGGGACGTACTTAGTGTCGGAGTATGAGCACCAAGTACTACCTGCAAAAGGTCCCCGTGGAAGCCGTCCAGCCGGGCTTTTCCCTGGCCATTCACCGCGACGGCGACTACCGCCTATTCCACGTCGAATGCACGCAGATGTCCCAGCGCAGCGACCAACCGGTGATGTTCACGCTTGTCTCAGAGGCCGTCGATGGCGGTGACCCGTGGGTTCTGGAGTATGAAGAGGGCACGCCAGTAGTCCGGCTCCTCGGCGTTTGCCAGGCCGCTTCATAGCAGCAGCCGGTGTCGCCGTTGGCCGGGGTTTCCGGGCGGCGACGAATTGCACCGCGCGCTGCGACTCAGGCTAGTGCGCCAGCCGGGATGAGAAGATGCCAGTAGTGATAATCATTTTCATTACATTTCCTGGGATGGACCTAGCCGGGTGGCTGCGATGATCCCTGGGCGGGGAGTGCTGCGCATCGGGTCCATGGAAGTGCTGGTCTTTTGTTTGGTAGCTTTCGCGATCTCGGGGGTGTGGCTGCGTGCGGGCGTGACAGGCAGCGCCGCGTTGGCTACCGCGGGCACCGTGTTCTGCGGCGTGTTTGTCCAGGCCCTGCCCTTTCTGGGATTGGGCGTGCTGGTCAGCGGGCTAATCGCGGTGTTCGTCCCGCCCGAGCGGCTGGTGCGGTGGCTGCCCCGTCGCAGTGCGACGGCGGTCCTTGCCGCCGGATTGGCCGGGGCGGCGCTGCCGGGATGCGAGTGCGGCTCGGTCCCGGTGGCGCGACGCCTGTTCGGCGAGGGCGGCGCGGCGGGAGCGGCGGCGTTGACATTCATGCTTGCTGCTCCGGCCATCAATCCGGTCGTGGTGGTCGCGACCGCGGTCGCTTTTCCGGGTCAGCCGAAGGTGGTAGTGGCCAGGGTGGGCGCGTCATTGCTGACCGCGGTGGTGATGGGTTGGCTGTGGTCACGGTGGGGCCGTGCCGACTGGATAACGCGCCGGCCAGCGCCGCACCCTCCCGTGTCCGAATCCAAGTGGTTGGTGTTCTGCGAAGTGGCACGCCAGGACTTCCTGCAGGCGGCCGCATACCTGGTCGTTGGTGCGGCCGCCGCGGCCGCGTTGCACGTTCTGGTGCCGCCTCAAATTTTCGAGCACGTGGGTGCGCACTTATTTCTTGGCGTCACCGTCATGGCCGCGCTGGCGGTGACACTCGCGGTGTGCTCGGAGGCCGATGCGTTCGTTGCTTCCAGCGTCACGTTGGTTCCGCTGGTGCCGCGGCTGGTGTTCATGGTTGTGGGGCCAGCCGTTGACGTGAAGCTGCTCGCGATGCAGTCCGGCGCATTTGGGCGGGCCTTCGCAGCCCGGTTTGCCCCCGCGACGTTGGTGGTCGCCATTGTGGCGGCGACCTTGGTCGGGGTGCTGTTGCTGGGTGGTTCGGCGTGAGCCGCGAAACCGAAAACACCATGCTGCTGCTGGTTGGGCTGAGTATCGGGCTGATAACGCTCACCGGCGCGTTTACCCGCTACGTCAAGCCGGCGCTGCTGCCCTGGCTGGCGGTCACGGCCGTCCTACTGATTGGGCTGTCACTGATGGCGATCGTCGGGGACATTCGTCGCGGTGGGCCGGCGCACGACCCCGATGACGGACATTCCCACCGCACCGGTGTCGTGTGGTTGCTCGTCGTGCCCGTCGTAGTCTTGATCTTTGTCACACCTCCGGCGTTGCGGCCGCAGGCGGTCACTCCTTCGGTGACAACGGTGCCCAACGACGTCTTGCGCCGCGCGTTTCCACCGCTGCCGCCGGGGCGAGCTCCTGAGGTCTCCTTGCCCGAGGTGCTGATGCGCTCAGCCAATGACACCTCGGGATCACTGGCCAACCGGCTGGTCACGATTACCGGCTTCGTCCTCAACGAACCCGACGGCGCAGACCTTGCTCGCATCGTCATCATCTGTTGTGCCGCCGATGCTCAACTGGCCCGCATCCATCTTCGTGCCGGCGACGCTGCCTTCCGGTTTGCTGACAACACCTGGCTGAGGGTGGAAGGGCAGGTTACTCCTGCGGCGCGTCAACCGAACGCCGTGCCGATTCCGACGCTTCGCGCGGTCACCGTGACACCGATCAATGCGCCGGCAAACCAGTACGCCTGACCAGTCCAGAATCTGCACATCCTTGCCGCAGCCGGAATCCACCTCATAACGTGAGCAACATCCGACGACAACAGGCGGGCAGGTCATGGCAAAGCGGTCACCGCGGGTAGCGGGTCCAGCCGACGGAATATCGCAGTGGCCGACCTGACCGACGCGCGAGCAGAAGAACTCGCGACCATGGACATCTTCGAAGGATGCCCCACCGAGGACTTGATGCCATTGGCGGCCTGCGTTCAGCCCCTTCGCGCTGCCGCCGGCCAGGTGCTGATGCAGCAGGGCGAGCAGGCTGTTTCGTTCCTGCTGATCTCGTCGGGTAGTGCCGAGATCAAACACGTCGGGCCCGACGGCGTGGTGGCAGTCGGACAGGCGTCTCCTGGCACGCTCATTGGAGAGATCGCCCTGCTGCGCGGCATCCCGCGGATCGCGACGGTCACCACGGCCGAACGGCTGACCGGCTGGATCGGCGACAACGACGCCTTCACCCGAATGGTGCACATCCCTGGGGTCATGCCGCGGCTGCTGCGCACGGTGCGCCAGCGTCTTGCCGCATTCATCACGCCGATCGCCATACGGGTTCGTGACGGAACCCTCCTGCTGCTGCGCCCGGTCCTGCCCGGTGACGACGAGCGGACCATGCAAGGCCATATCCAATTCTCCAGCGAGACGCTGTATCGGCGGTTCATGACGGCACGCGTTCCCACCCCGGCATTGATGCAGTACCTGTCCGAAGTCGACTACGTCGACCACTTCGTCTGGGTGGTGACCGACGGGAGCGACCCGGTGGCCGACGCGCGTTTTGTTCGTGACGAGACCGATCCGACGGTCGCCGAGATCGCGTTCACCGTCGCCGACGCCTATCAGGGCCGGGGAATCGGGAGTTTTCTGATCGGTGCGCTGTCCATCGCCGCCGAGGTCGACGGAGTCGAAAGATTCACCGCGCGAATGCTTTCCGACAATGCGCCGATGCGCGCGATCTTGGACCGCCACGGCGCGGTGTGGCAGCGTGAAGACGTCGGGGTGATCACCACCGTCATCGATGTGCCCCGGGAGCGTGACCTGCACTTGAAGCGTGACGTGGCTGACGAGATCAAACGCGTTGCCCGCCAGGTGATCGAGGCGGTCGGCTGACGAACCAGCTGCCGTGATATCAACGGGGATGCGGCCGTTCTGGATTGGCACGGCGGTGATGCTTCTGGCAGCCGCATGCGCTCATTCGTCGGCGCCCGCACTGTCGGCGTCTCGGTCGGCCACGCCGTCGGCTCATGGCACGGCCGTCAATCCCGCCAGCATCAAGAGGGTTGCTCGCGAGCTGCCGCCCGGCTATGAGGTGACCACCGGCATCCCCAACGGAGCTTCTCCCAGGGTGATCTGGGATCTTGCCGGGGATATAGCGGATGCAGCGGTCAAGCCGCCGCAATGCGCGACACTCGCCGATCCCGGCGATGGACGCGACCAATCCGCGCAGGGTGTGTCCGCGTCAGGTTCAGGCGGAATCGTCTACGCGGTGGTGGTCGCGTTGCCGGGGCCGGTGGACCTCGATCACAACATCGTCGCGGAGTGTCGGCAATGGACTATGACGGTCGGACACACCACGGCCAGCGTGGGCCTGTCCGACGCACCGCACATCGACGGCGCCGACACTCTCGGCATGGTGGTCGACGTCAAGTCATCCGTCGAGTCGGGTACCGAAATCGATTCGCGGCTATATACATTCACCGCGTACCTGGGAAACTACTACGCATTCACCACAGTGACCACCGACCCAGGCTCAGCGCTCCCGGCGCTGACGCCCCGATTCGCCGCTGATCTACTAGTCAAAACGGTGTCCACGTTGCGCGGCTGACCATCTGCATTGGGTAGATTGACCACGGTGTTGAAGGTCGGAGTCGCGATCGCATCCGTATGCGTGCTCGCAGGCTGCTCATCGGGTGCTAATGGCTCCTCGACGAAGGCAGACATCAGTAAGGTCGCCGGCGTGAAGTCAAGCTTCGGACCCGAGTTCAAAGTCATCGACATCTCGGAGAGGGCTATCGATCCGAAGTTCTTTTCCGGCCGGAAACTGCCTGAGGGGTTGACGTTCGATCCGGGGAACTGCGCGAAGGTAGCGACCGGACCGGACATGCCGCCAGGCTTGCAGGGCAATATGGCCGCGGTCTCCGCGGAGGGCAACGGCGACCGGTTTGTCGTCATCGCAGTGGAGACCTCCCAGGCCTTGCCGTTCGACGAGCCGGGGAAAGACTGCACCAAGGTGGCATTTGCCGGACCCCAGATGCGGGGCGGCATCGAGGTGGTCGATGCGCCGAAGATCGATGGGGCCCAGACGCTGGGCATCCACCGCGTGCTGCAGGCCCTCCTCGGCGGGTCAGCCCGCACCGGCGAGCTCTACGACTACTCCGCTCAGTTCGGCGACTACCAGGTTATCGTCATCGCCAATCCGCTGGTGATCCCGCAACAGTCGGTTGCGCGGGTCGACACGCAACGGGCCCGCGACCTGCTCGTCAAGGCGGTGAGCGCAGTCCGGAGTTGACCGCCCGGCCCTCGCTGCAGTCAAGCGCTAGCGCACGTCGCGTGGCCGGAACTGGATGCTGACGCGCGGACCTGCGGGCGACGACGTCTTGGGGACGGCGTGCTCCCAGGTGCGTTGGCATGATCCGCCCATCACCAGCAGATCGCCGTGCGCCAGCGGCAGCCGCAACGACGGGCCGCCGCCGCGTCGCCGCAGCGCGAAGACCCGGGTGGCGCCGAGGCTGACGATCGCCACCATGGTGTCCTCGGAGCTGCTGCGACCGATGGTGTCGCCATGCCAAGCGACGCTGTCGGAGCCATCGCGGTAACAACACAATCCGACGGTGGTGAAGGGTTCACCCAGTTCGCCGGCGTAGATGTCGTTGAGCCGCCGTCGCAGCCGCGTCAGCGCCGGATGCGGAGGATCTTCGACGGTCAGATCATGAAAACTCACCAGCCGGGGCACGTCGACGACCCGGTCGTACATCTGGCGGCGTTCGGCTCGCCACGGCACCGTCGTCAGTAGCCCGTCAAGCAGGTCTTCACCCCTTGCCGGGCCACCCGTCAGCCAGCCGGACCGGATCTCGATGAAGGCGCCGTCACCGAGTTGTCTGCGCTCGTTGTGCTCGAACAGCGAGCCCTGTACCGCGAACCCCACGTCGGTCAGTTTATCGCACATCCGTTCGACGAGATGGGAGCGACCGGGCCAGCGGCTACCGTGCTAACCGTGAGTGTTGTCGAGCTGGGCACCAATTCCGAAGTGGGAACGCTACGGGTGGCCATCCTGCACCGCCCGGGCGCCGAGCTGCGGCGGCTCAATCCCCGCAACAATGACCAGCTGTTGTTCGACGGACTGCCCTGGGTCGCACGTGCACAGGAGGAGCATGACCAGTTCGCCGAGCTGCTGCGTTCCCGCGGCGTGGAAGTCCTGCTGCTGTCTGATCTGCTGACCGAGGCGCTGAACAGCGGAGCGGCCCGAATGCAGGGGGTTGCCGCCGCCGTAGATTCGCGCCGGCTCGGAGCGCCTCTGGCACAAAAACTTTCGGCCTACTTGCGGGGACTCGACCCGGTCCGGCTGGCTCATGTGCTGATGGCCGGCATGACGTTCAACGAGCTGCCGTCGGGCGCCCGGACCGACGTGTCGTTGGTGATTCGCATGCACCATGGGGCGGATTTCGTCATCGAGCCATTGCCTAACCTGGTATTCACCCGGGACTCGTCGATATGGATCGGTCCGCGGGTGGTGATCCCGTCGCTGGCGCTGCGGGCCCGGGTCCGCGAGGCGTCATTGACCGACATCATCTATGCCCACCACCCGCGATTCACCGGCGTGCGGCGCGCCTACGAATCGCGCACCGCTCCCGTCGAAGGTGGTGATGTGCTGTTGCTCGCGCCAGGTGTAATCGCCGTCGGGGTAGGCGAGCGGACCGCCCCTGCGGGTGCGGAAGCATTGGCGCGCAGCCTTTTTGACGATGATCTCGCGAACACGGTGCTGGCAGTGCCGATCGCGCAGAAGCGCGCACAAATGCACCTGGACACGGTGTGCACCATGGTCGACACCGACACGGTGGTGATGTACGCCGACATCGTCGACACGCTCTCGGCATTCACGATTCAGCGCACCCCCGACGGTGTGACCATCAGCGACGCGGCGCCCTTTCACCAGGCCGCGGCCAAGGCGATGGGGATCGACAAGCTGCGGGTGATCGACACCGGGCCGGACCCCGTCATCGCCGAACGCGAACAGTGGGACGACGGCAACAACACGTTGGCACTTCAGCCCGGCGTCGTCGTCGCCTACGAGCGCAACGTCCAGACCAACGCTCGCCTGCTGGACGCGGGCATCGAAGTGCTGACCGTCGCGGGCTCCGAATTGGGCACCGGCCGTGGCGGTCCGCGCTGCATGTCGTGTCCGGCCGCCCGCGAAGCTTTATAGCTGCGGCACAGAAAGACAACGAAACTAGCGCCAGCTGGGCAGCCAGATCTCCATGTCCCAGGTCTGCTGTGCAATGGGCAGACCGGTGAGCACCGGGAAGAGCCAGGCGAAGTTCGTCACCACTAGAGCCACGTAGCAGGAGACCGCGATCAGCCCCAGCGTGCGTCGTTCAGAGCTTTGAGCACGCCCTCGACCAGGGGAGTAGAGGATATCGCCGCAGATCAGCGCGATGCCCATCACCAGGAATGGCGCCATCGTCGCCGCGTAGAAGAAATACATCTGGCGGTCGATGTCGGCGAACCAGGGCAGCCACCCAGCGCAGTAGCCGACCCAGACCACCGCATAGCGCCAATCCCGGCGAATAACCATTCGCCAGAAGGTGTAAACCAAGACCGGCACCGCCAGCCACCACATGGCGGGAGTGCCGACCAGCATCTCCGCCTTGACGCAGGACTGTGCGCCGCAACCCGGAACGTTCTGCTGGTCAATGGCATAGAGCACCGGCCGCAACGACATGGGCCAGCTCCACGGTTTGGATTCCCACGGGTGGTAGTTGCCGGCGGAATTCGTCAGGCCCGCGTGGAATTCGAAAGCCTTGGCCGTGTAGTACCAGAGCGAGCGAATGGCATCGGGCAGCGGGAGAAGCCCGTGGCGACCGATCGTCAGGCCGACCTCGTGTCGGTCGATTGCGGTTTCGGACGCGAACCAGGGCGCGTAGCCGGCCATGTAGACCGCGAACGGGATGAGCGCCAGCGCATACCCGGTGGGGATCAAGTCGCGTCGCAAAGCCCCTAGCCAGGGTCGGGGCACTTGGTATTGACGACGTGCCGCGATATCGAAAGCCAACGACATCGCACCGAAGAACGCCACGAAGTAAAGGCCGGACCACTTTGTCCCGCAGGCCAATCCGAGTAACACGCCGGCTCCGAACCGCCACCAGCGCACGCCCAGCCGCGGACCCCATATGGTTTCGGCGGAGCGGCCTTCCAACAGTGCGACGCGCATCCGTTCGCGAACTTGATCGCGGTCGACGATAAGCGCGCCGAACGCCGCGACAACGAAGAACGTGAGGAAGCCGTCGAGTAGTGCGGTTCGTGCCGCGACAAAGCTGACGCCGTCGCAGATGAGCAGCAACCCGGCGATGGCGCCAACCAGTGTCGAGCGGCTGATCCGCCGGACAATCCGCATCACGAGCGCCACCAGCACCACGCCAAGCACCGCGCCGGTGAACCGCCAGCCCACTCCGTTGTAACCGAAGATGGCCTCGCCGACCGCGATCAGTTGCTTGCCGACCGGGGGGTGGACGACCAGGCCGAATCCGGGGTTGTCTTCGACCCCGTGGTTGTGCACCACCTGCCAGGCCTGGGGCGCGTAGTGCTTCTCGTCGAAGACCGGTGTGCCGGCGTCGGTGGGCGAGCCCAGGTTCAAAAACCGGGTCACCGTTGCCAGCAGTGTGACAACTCCGGTCACGACCCAGCCGCGCACGTGGTCCATCGGCCCGAAATCTGCGACCGGAACCAACGGTCCAGGGCTGACGACGGGTATGACACGCTCCTCTACGAGGACGGAGGTTTCGCGAGGTGGGGCGGTCATCGTGTCGATCGTAGGCTGTCCGTCATGACCGATGGTCGCCTATTGCTCGGTGCGACTCCGTTGGGTCAGCCCTTGGATGCGTCACCACGGCTCATCGCTGCGCTCGGCGGTGCCGACGTGGTGGCGGCCGAGGACACCCGGCGGGTGCGAACTTTGGCCAAGGCGCTCGGCGTTCGCATCACAGGCCGGGTGGTCAGCCTGTTCGACCAGGTCGAGGCCGCCCGGGCACCCGCTCTGGTTACTGAGGTCAAGGCTGGTGCGACGGTGCTGTTGGTCAGCGATGCCGGAATGCCGGTGATCAGCGATCCCGGCTATCGGCTGGTGGTGGCGTGCGTCGATGCCGGCCTGCAGGTGCAGTGCCTGCCCGGGCCGTCCGCGGTGACCACCGCGCTGGCCGTGTCGGGTTTGCCGTCGGACAAGTTCTGCTTCGAGGGGTTCGCGCCGCGCAAGAGCTCGGCGCGCAGAACATGGCTGGCCTCACTGGCCGACGAGCGCCGCACCTGTGTGTTCTTCGAATCGCCGCGCCGGTTGGGGGAGTGCTTGCGGGATGCTGTCGAGCAGCTGGGCGGTGCGCGTCCGGCAGTGGTCTGCCGGGAGCTGACCAAGGTGCACGAGGAGGTGGTGCGCGGATCGCTCGACGAGCTGGCGACGTGGGCGTCTGACGGCGTGCTCGGCGAGATCACCGTCGTGCTGGCCGGCGCGACTCCGCGCGCCGACCTGCCGTCCCTGGTAGCACAAGTGCAGGACCTCGTCGCGGGGGGTGTTCGCGTCAAGGATGCCTGCGGCGAGGTGGCAGCGGCGCATCCGGGCGTGCGCTCGCGCCAGCTCTACGACGCCGTCTTGCGGTCACCCCGCGACTGAGTGCGGATGCCTAGGCGCCCGTCAGGTCAGGGGGTGCAATACCCAACCGGACCGTATCCGCCTACGCACAGCCCGTGCGGGATGGGCGGCGGTGCTGGCGCTGCCGGTAGCGCCGGTAGAGCGGGTGCCGCCGGTAGAGCGGGTGCCGCCGGTAGAGCGGGTCGCACCGGTAGTGCGGGTCGCACCGGAAGTGCGGGTCGCGCCGGAAGTGCGGGTCGGACGGGTAACGCAGGTGCCGCGGGCAGCCCGGGTGCCGCCGCCAACACCGGTAAAGCGGGTGCCCCCGGGAGACCCACCGACGGGAGACCCGCCGAGGGGAGACCCACCGACGGGAGACCCACTGACGGGAGACCCACTGACGGGAGTGCCGCCGCCGCGGCCGGAAGAGCCGCGGCCGATGCCGCGGGGAGACCAACCCCCGACAGTGCCCCCTGCAGTCCGGACTCCAGTTGCGTCGGGAGCGAGGCAAGATTAACCCCCGGTAGCGACGGGATACCTATCGAGCCCTTCGGAATGATCCCTTCGTTTTCGAGAAGAGCAACCGTTATGGCGAGACTGGTAAAAGTGCTCACGACGCCCTCGCCGACGCCTATGAGGCTGCTGCCGACGCCCACGACGCCGTACACGACCGACAAGGCCGTCGCCGCCGCGTTGGGTGCGGCGATTAGGCCGCTGAGGCCGCCGAGGCTGGCGAGGGGGTCGCCGGGAAGGGCGAGGTCGCCGGGCAGGCCTCCGGGCATGCCGCCGGGGGCAGCGCCTCCACCTGATGTGTTAGACCCGCCGGAGGTTCCGGACCCGGCCACAGCGCGTGAGGCTGACGGCTTTGAACTCGCGCCGGGCGCTATCACGTTCGCCGCGGACTCTGTAGACGGCTTAGGAACGGCGGGCGCCGCCTCCGGCCCGGGCGACGGTGCTGCCGGTTTCGGCGTCTCGGGCATCAGGACCGACGCCAGACGCTCGCATCCGGCGCCGCACGTTCCTCCGCCCGGCACCGTCGTTGAGACCGAACTTATCGGCGTAGCCGCTAGCGCTGCCCCGAGTACGGCAGCAGCCGCAGCGCCGATGGCGGCGACTCTCATGACGGACCTCCAGCAGTCGACTCGCGATTGGCACGCGTCGGTGCCCACAGCCTACGTGCGCACGGCCGGCGGTGTAGCCGTTATGCGAAATTCCACTGCCGGCCGCGGTGGCTAGTTCAGCTAACCGACACCAGCCGTTATGGCCGTGGACGGCAGTCCGACGACCGGGGCCGCCTTATGCAGGCATTCATCCCATTCGGCATCGGGATCAGAGTCGGCGGTGATGCCGCCGCCGACCCCCAGCACCGCGCTACCTACTGTGTCGAACTCGACGGTGCGGATCGCGACATTGAGCTCGCACCCGGCGATTGGGGACGCCAAACCGACTGTGCCACAATATATTCCGCGACGATTCTGCTCCCATTGTGAAATCAATTGGCGGGCACGATGTTTTGGAGTCCCGGTGACCGAAGCCGGCGGGAAGGTGGCGTCCAGCAGCCCCGACGTCGGCAGCTCGACAGGGACCTGCGCCGATACCGTGGACACCAGGTGCCAAACGCCCGGAGCGCGTCGAACGACCAACAGTTCGGGCACGGTGACCGTTCCGGTGATCGCCACCCGGCCAAGGTCATTGCGGACCAGGTCCACGATCATGATGTTTTCTGCCACTTCTTTAGCCGAAGCCCGCAGCTCCGACGGCCAGGCATCCAGCGGCAGGGTGCCCTTGATCGGGCTGGACATCACGACGGCGCCACGGCGGCGCAGGAAGAGTTCCGGAGACAGCGACGCCACCGCACCCCACGGTCCCGCGACATAGGCTGCCCGGGCAGGCGATGTGCGTGCGACGCCGTCGATGAAGAAGTCCAGCGGGGACCCGCTGACTGTCCCGGCGAATTGTGTGCACACGCAGGCCTGGTAGACCTCGCCGGCGCGGATCGCCTCCAGGCAGGCCAGCACTCCGCCGCGGTGTGCTTCTCGGTCCGCTGCACCCCAGTCGATCCGGCAAAGGCCCGCCGACGCCGGTGGCGCTGCCAGTGCGGCGGTCAGCCAGTCCGGCATGGGCGCACCGGACAGGCTCTCGTACCACCATTGTCCGTCGCGGTCGCGGCGCAGCACGCAGTCGGTCCAGCCGCCGGCGGCTTCGGGGATCCGGTTCGGCCGCCCGTCGGCGCCAGGGTCCGGGTAGGACAGGTAGCCAACCCAGCCGCCGCCGACGACGCTGGGAGTGCTGGTAAGCGTCTCATCAGTGCCGGGCGAGACCGCGAATACGTTGTCGACGTGCACTGGACGTACCGACAGGCTAGGTGCGATCACCGCCAGTGCACCGAACCATTCGCCGGTCAGCGCTGCCGGCGGCGGCAGGCTCAGGCGGCTGGCGGCGTCACCGACAGCGCGCAGCACACGCGGGGCGCCACCAAGATCGCCGAGCCGGTCAATTCGCACCGCCCTAGCTTGACAGAACGCTGGATTCTCGCACGCCAGGCCTGTATCGCTCAGCCGCGGCTGATCTCTCGGGCGGTCGTCAAGGCCGCGAGTTTGTCGGGATTGCGTACTGCGTAAAAGTTGGTGATCTTGTCGTCTACGACATCCACGGTGATCACCCCCTCGAGGCGATTGTCGAGGTAGAACAACACTGCCGGAGCGCTGTTGCAGACCACCGCCTCCACCCGGAGGGTTCCCCGGGCTTTGCGCATCAGTCCGACGATTGCCCCGGCCACCTTCGCCGCGCCGACCACCGGCCTGCGGGCCGCAATCACCTTGCCGCCACCGTCGGCCGTCCAGGTGGCATCCGGGGCGAGCATCGCCATCAGCGCTTCCACGTCGCCGCTGGCCGCCGTGGCCAGGAATTGGGCGGTGATCTGCGCGTTGCGCTGCGTGTCCATCGGTGCCGTTGAGGTCCCGACGCGCTTGCGTCGTGCCCGTATGTGTTCACGGGCTCGGTGGGCGACCTGTCGTACCGTCGGCGCCGGTTTGCCCACCGCTCCAGCGATTTCGGAGTACTCGAACCCGAATACCTCTCGCAGCACGAACACCGCACGTTCGTCAGGGCTCAGCGTTTCCAGCAATACCAGCATGGCCATCGAGACCGATTCCGCCAGAACGACATCGGCCGATGGGTCCTGGTCGTCGAGCAGTATCGGCTCGGGCAGCCACGGCCCCACATACTCCTCACGGCGCCGGGCCCCGGCACGCAATGCGTTGAGCGCCTGTCGGGTGACCAGCTGGGCCAGGTAGGACTTGCTGTCGTGCACCACCGACAAATCGACGGCCGCCCAGCGCAAGTAGCTGTCCTGCAACACATCATCGGATTCGGTTGCCGAGCCAAGGATTTCGTAGGCGATGGTGAACAGCAACGGCCGCAGCAGGGTGAACCGTTCGGCGTGCTCAGTGCCGGGCGCCCCCGACGTCATTGCAGTGCTGTCTGCTGGTCGGCCGGCAGTTGCGCGGGCCGCTTGCCACCTTTGAGCCAACGATATGAACCGGGTTTGGCGGCCTCGCGCCGGATGGCCCACAGCGTGGCCTTGCAGATTGCTTCTTTGATGTACGCGGCGCTTGGGCCGCCCACGACCAGGTTCACTGGGGTGTCGTCGGTG
>JBEKNM010000025.1:0-16628 GCA_049522835.1 Mycobacterium sp. | reverse complement strand
CGCAACGTCAGTAATCGCCATCGTTACCTTTCCATCGGTTCCGCCACCCACGGCGCGGCGAGCCCCGGCGAAAGCCTACTCGACGAGCGAGCCGCTACGTCGGTGGCTTGTCGCGACAAAGGTTGGGGTGCGCGGGGTTTCAACCCGACATGGTTACCGGAGAAGGTTAATGGTCCTGTGGTTCTTTCTGGGTGGCAGTCTCGGGTGTTTCCGATCCGCGTGAGGCCGGATCCAGTTTGTCCGCGCGGTCCCATTGCTCGTTGAGTTGGTCGCGGGAGGTGACTGCCTCGCTGCGGTGGGCAGCAGCTTGCTGTTGCAGACCGGAGGATTGGGCGGCTTTGACGTCGGCTTCGGCCTGAGCGGCGCGGGCCTTGGCGGCGGTCTCGTCGGCGAGTGCTTCTCGCTGCCTTACCCGCAGTGTTTCCTCCTTGGCCTGATCGCGGATCTGCTCGGCTTCGACGTGGCGGTGTTGGTTGCGTTTGTTGCGCGCCACCCACACCAGAGCGGCGATGAGCACAAGTGCCGCGACCGCGACGATGACGGTCAAAACGATAGTGCTGGTAGTCATGTTGGTTCCTCGAGTTGGTTGAGCGATGGTTCAACGGTTGTGAACCGGGCTTTGGTTGTGAACCCGGCGCTGGTCACACCGCGAACTCGGTTGGCGCACACGGCATCAGTCACCTTGGGGTTGACACCGAAGTAATCCAGTGGTCCCCGGCCGCGATTGCACCGACGACCAGCCGCACTAACGACAGGTATCGCATCGAGTATCTCCTCGGATATTCGGCCGGGGGCGAGCCGTGAGGGCGCCGTGAAATGCCTTGCCGGGCAGCGTGATCACTCAGCCCGAACGTTCTCGTTACCCGTTGCCGTGGGTCGCGGGGTGATGGTGTGATCGTGTTCGCGGTGGCGCGGCTCAACGTGGCGTCGAGCCGCGCCCACGTGGTCGCTTAGTAGTAGTGGCGGCGACCGCCGATAGCGTGGCCCGTCCGTCCTGCCAGCATGAGTACCACGCCGACGACCAGGAGGATGACCCCGACCACGAACAGGAGATGCGCGTAGGCGAAGGCGGGGACCAGGGCAGGGAGGACCAGCCCGAGGACGATAAGGACGACTCCGAAGACAATCATGACATTTACCTAGTTTCAGTGAGGGTTGTGCAGAAATACTTGGAAAGGGGGGGTTAGTGTTTGAAGGCGTCTTTTAGCTTGGCCCCTGCCTGTTTGGTGTTGCCTTTGGCCTGATCGAGGCGGCCCTCGGTGCGCAGGCGGGTGTTGCCGGTGGCGCGGCCGAAGAACTTCTTGACGGCGCCTTTGGTGGCTTCGGCCTTGTGGGCGATCTTCTTACCTACGCTCATTTCGAACCTTCATTTTCGGTGATCACGGTCCGTCACTGCGGCTTACACAGTCGACTGGTGACGGGTGGCTAACGGTTTGGGTCAACGCGGGTGGTGCTGATCGGTTGTCGACCCCGCGAAAAAAGGCCAAGCAGCCGAGTCCTGGGCCGGCCGGTGGCGGCCACCTCCGGGTGCGCCGGTGCGCCGGTGGCTGCGCCTCCGTGCCGCTGTTGTTCAAGCGGTCGGTCGCGGTCTTGATTCGAAAACGCCGTTTTGCGTTGGGAGCTTTGGAGGTCGCGTCGGGCACTGCGGCCGCGGCCCGTCGTGCGGCGCGCGCCGGCCAGCAAAACGCTCAATCCCAACATCGCCACCGCCCCGACCGCGATCCCGAACAAAAACAAGGTCCCAGTCGACCCGGTGACGTGATAGCCCAACACCGAGAAGTTCTCGGTCAACGGGTGAGCGGGCCCCGCGTTGGCGAGCACGCCCACCAGCCCGACGATCATCGCGCCAAACAAAACAATCAAACCGACGATGACAAGCATGGCGACGCCTCTGATCCTGCTACTAGACCTCCAGTACACACCCGCGTCAGCGCGGTGTCAACGATGTTGACTTACGATATAGGTCTACATTGATAATTGCGGATTAATGGCTGGTGAAGTCTTTGCTGGCGCGGGGACAGGATGGGCACACGCAACACGGTGTGCTACCGGCTGACGAAGGAGCGGGAATGAAAAAGGACCAAGCAGACCAATTCGAACAGGAACTGATGCAGCCGCTCGCACAGGTCCTTCGCACCAGGATCGGTGGTGCAGCGGAGGTGCACGTCAACAATCAGCCGCACCTGATGACCGGTGAAAGGGTCGAGTACGCCACGTGGCTCGAAGTCGCGCTCAAAGATGCACGAACCGAAGTCATCTTTCGCCCCCTCAGCCGCGAAGACTTCTCGGCGATCTGGCAATGGGGAAAGAGTGGCCGATTCATCTTCCCGATTTCACAAGGCGGCGGCGATCCCGACGACACCGCCCGAGCGTCGATTGACGCTGTCGCCGAACGCATCTGCCAAACCGCGAGTATGTGGCACGAGGAAGCCCCCGAGTCGTTTGGCTGGTCAGTCAGCTGAAGGCAACTTGCCGCCGCCCAACACCACGGTTCAGCAGCCGCACCGGTCCTGGCTTCATCGTCCAGGTTTCGGCCTCGTCCAACTTACCTTCCGTCGCGCCGCCCGCTGATCGCCCTACCGTTGGTAGTGTCACCGCCGTAGGTCTACACTGAAGAGGACAACAACAGGGATTCAGGTGCTCGATGACGCAAAGGTCTGGACCATTGGCTTCCCGGCAGGCCGGCGAGACTCCGGACTCCAACGAGGAAGACGAGGACAGCAGCCCGATCACCCGCGCGGCAGTCCTGGCCAATGCACTCGAGATCATCGATCGTAATGGCGTCGAGGGGCTGTCGATGCGCCGCCTCGGCGAGGCGGTCGGCCGTGATCCGATGGTGCTCTACCGGCATGTGCCGAATAAGGCCGCGGTGCTCGATGGGGTGGCCGAGATGGTCTTCGAGCAGCTGTCGTTAGATACCACACGCCCGGACTGGGCGGCTGCACTGCGGCATCTTGCCCACGACTTCCGTGATTTAGCGCGCGCACACCCAAACGTGGTGCCGCTGTTGGTCACCCGACCCCTTGCGACGCCGCTCGGGATGCGGCCGCAGGGCATGCTTCGACAACTCGAAGATGTCCTCGCGCTGCTGACCGGAGTCGGCTTCAGCGGGGCTGACGCGGTGCTCGTGTACCGGGCCTTGTTCGGGTTCTTGTACGGGCACGTGCTCACTGAGCTGCAGGAGGTCATCGAACGCCCCGAGGAAACCGACGACGTGTTGCGTCTCGGCCTCTATCGGCTGCAGATCAGCGAATTCCCCCGCTTGCGTGAGCTCGCGCCGACTTGGGCCGCGTACGACGGGCTCGCGGAACTCGACCGCGGACTCGACATTCTGCTCAGTGGGCTGGCCGCCCAACTCGGCTCACCCGACGGTACGCCGGCTCAGGCGCCGACCGCCGGGTCAACCTAACCATGCCGCCAAGAACGGACACGACCATGATGGTGCCACAGCCGGATCTCGCCGGCTTGCCAGTCGGGCTGCGAGTGGGGCGGAACGCCCGCTTGTCTGAACGTCGGTGAGGCGTCGATGGCAATAACGGACGTAGCCGAATACGCCCACCTGACCGACGCGGACCTCGAGGCGCTCCGCGGCGAGTTGGAGGCGATCCGCCGCGACATCGAGGATTCGCGCGGCGAAAAGGACAGTTCATACATCCGGCGCACCATCGCGTTTCAGCGATTCCTCGACGTCGCCGCGCGGCTGGTCATCGCCGCCACCCGCGGCAAGGTCGGCTGGGCGCTCGGCACCTCCGCGCTCGCCGTGGCCAAGAGCATCGAGAACATGGAACTCGGCCATAACATCGGCCACGGCCAATGGGATTGGATGAACGACCCGGAAATCCATTCCACCACTTGGGAGTGGGACATGGCGGGTGTCTCGGCGCAGTGGCGGTATTCCCACAACTACCGCCACCACGTGTTCACCAATGTCATCGGCGTGGACGACGACCTCGGGTTCGGCGTCCTGCGGGTGACCCGCGACCAGGAGTGGCGGCGGAATCATCTGTATCAGCCTTTGCGGAACATGTTGTTGGCCATCATGTTCGAATGGGGCATCGCGATGCACGGCTTGCATTCGGAGCATGAGCGCGCCGCAACCGACGCTGAAAAGTCCGGCCACAGCCGTGCGCTGATCCGCAAGATGGCCCGGCAGGCCGGCAAGGACTATGTGTTCTTTCCCGCACTCAGCCTTCGACGATGGCGCCGCACCCTCGCGGCCAACCTAGCCGCCAACCTGCTACGTAATGTGTGGGCGTATGTGGTGATCTGCTGTGGGCACTTCGCGGACGGCGCAGAGAAGTTCACCCCCGCCGCGCTGGAGGGTGAGACGAAGCCCGAATGGTATCTGCGGCAAATGCTGGGCACCGCGAACTTTGACGCTGGGCCGGTGATGGCGTTCCTCAGTGGAAACCTTTGCTACCAGATCGAACACCACCTTTTCCCTGATCTGCCGAGTAACCGCTACGCGGAAATCGCCCAACGGGTTCGGGCGGTGTGCGCCACCTACAACCTGCCGTACACGACCGGTCCGCTTGCTCGCCAGTACCTGCTCACCTTCCGCACCATTGCCAAGTTGGCGCTTCCGGATCGGTTCCTCACTGCCACCTCTGATGACGCACCCGAGACGGCGTCGGAAAACAAGTTCCGCAACGTAGTACATGTACCGCAAGCTCGCCCGCGGCGGCGTCGTCAAGCGGCGATTACGTCCTGAACGTCTCCTGGACGAGTTTTAGGCGCTTTTCCTAAGGCGAACGAAGTGTTGACTCAGAAATCATGGTTTCTTTCCTGTTCCGTCGAGCGTGTTCCCTCAAAGGACAGGCGCCCGACAATATCGATCTTGCTCCGTTGATGGGCCGACGGCACTGCTCGTTGAGGCCGAATCCGAAGGCTGCGCCGCGCAACGAAACGCCAACGGCGGGTTGGCCACACGCATTTCGGTTTCGGGCAGCAGTTGGATGTCCCTTCAACTGACTTCCACACCCCGCGAGGGTTGCGACCCCATTAAGGATTTGTTGGATGTGGCCTTGAGATCGGTTGAATAGCACGAATTTGCGCGCCAAAAACCCCCGGGGTTGGAACAAAGGCGTCCGCTGACTACGCAAGACAATACCCAACAGCCCCGGGGGTTTTCGTGCCAAAGCGCTAGACGGCGGCTACTCCCACCGCCTGGGGACCTTTAGCTCCCTGGGTGATCTCGAACTGGACTCGTTGATTCTCCTCAAGCGAACGAAAACCGCTCCCTTGGATCTCAGAATAGTGGACGAACACATCCTTTTCGCCGCCGTCAGGGGAGATAAAGCCGAAGCCCTTCTCGCCGTTAAACCATTTCACGGTTCCCTGTGTCATGCTAACTTCTCTCTCCTTAAAGTGGATGTAAATTGAGATACATCCATACTGACCGTAACACAGCCTTGGAAAACCTTCTCCCATTAACTGTCGTTGTTGTCTGTTCCTAATGTGTACTTATCGGCGGTCAGTGCGAAGCGACGGCCGCGCGGGGGTCACTCCGACCGCCTGCGGACCTGTCGGGAGCCGACGTTGACGGGTGCGGGCTTGTTGTAGCGTCACCGCGACGCTCCTGTCTCGACACCAACCAGTCAAATCCTTCGAGTCGGCGACGACACAACGTGGAACAGTCATGCGACGGAGTACCGCCAATAGTCTGAGAATACTCGGTTGCCCGACAGGCACCGAAAGGGGGCAAGCAGGCCACCCACGTCCCCGACCTGTTCGCGCTGCATGGCGCGGCCAGCCATTCACTGCGATTGGGGACGGGGGCAATCTCGGTGGAGGCGGGCCGGGCTCCTAACCGATCAACTGTCGTGCGGAAGCCAGAACACGGCGGCCTGCAAGGTTCCCCGGTAAGCGCTCAACCTGTCACAATCACGCTGTGGCACAGCTGCTTTCATGCCTCGCTCAGCTCGGCATCACCAGTCTGTCCGACGCGGCGGTCGAGCGCTCATCTGACATCGAATCGATCATCCGCGGATTCGTCGTGACCCTTCGCCTGGAGTTCGACATCAGACGCTGGGCTAGCCCTTGGCCTTCACTACTGTTGTCAGGCATGAGTCACTGGACCGCCGCAGATCTCCCGTCCTTCGCCGGGCGCACTGCAATCATCACCGGTGCCAATAGTGGGCTGGGCGCGGTGACGGCCCGCGAGTTGGCGCGCAACGGCGCCCAGATCATCATGGCCGTGCGCAACACGAACAAAGGCGAGGCCGCCGCACAGCAGATCACCGGCCCCGAAACCGGCCGAGTCGAGGTGCGTCAACTCGACCTGCAGGACCTGTCGTCGGTTCGGCACTTCGCCGACGGGATAGACAAAGCCGACATCCTGATCAACAACGCCGGCATCATGGCCGCGCCGTACGCATTGACCGTCGACGGCTTCGAGAGCCAGATCGGCACCAACCATCTCGGGCATTTCGCGCTGACCAACCTGCTGCTGCCCAAGCTCGCCGACCGGGTGGTGTCGGTGTCGTCGATGGCACATTGGCCGGGGCGCATCAGTCTCGACGACCTCAACTGGAAGACCCGACGGTACTCGCCATGGCTGGCCTACAGCCAGTCGAAGCTCGCCAACCTCCTGTTCACCAGCGAGCTGCAACGCCATCTCGATGCCGTCGGTTCGCCGCTGCGCGCGCTGACAGCCCATCCCGGCTACTCGCACACCAACCTGCAAGGTGCCACTGGCCGCAAGCTGGGCGACGCGCTGATGTCGGCCGTCACCCGGATCGTCGCCACCGACGCCGATTTCGGCGCCCGGCAAACGCTGTACGCGACATCGGTAGACCTGCCGGGCAACACGTTCGTCGGCCCCCGATTCGGCCAAGTCGGCCGCACCCAACCGGTCCGACGCAGCCGGGCAGCTCACAACGCAACTACCGCCGCCGCGCTCTGGGAGCTATCCGAGCAGCTCACGGGCACCAAATTTCCGCTATGAGGTGCTCATGCGCTAACCTGTGCGGGCGTCACGGCGAGGGTGAATGGCGGTTACGGAACTCTTCCAGAGACCCCCATAGCACCGTTATCGACGGAGACCGACGGACTGTCGCGATCCTGGCCGTGCCCCTGACCTAGTCCCATAACCAAGGCACCGAGCACACAGGAGCGACACGATGGCTAAGGCTAAATCAGCAGGCAACCAACTCAAGGTCGCTGTGCGAACCGAGCTCGGCAAAGGCGCGTCCCGGCGGGCGCGGCGAGACGGCAAGATTCCCGCCGTTCTCTACGGTCACGGCGCCGATCCACAGCACCTCGAACTGCCCGGACACGACTTCGCGGCCGTGCTGCGGCACGCGGGCACCAACGCGGTGCTGACCCTCGACATCAGCGGTAAGGAGCAGCTGGCCCTGACCAAGGCGCTCGACATTCACCCGATCCGCCGCACCATTCAGCACGCCGACCTGTTGGTCGTGCGTCGCGGCGAGAAGGTCGTCGTCGAGGTCACCGTCATCGTCGAGGGCGAGGCCGCACCCGACACTCTGGTCACCCAGGAGACCAACGCGATCGAGATCGAGGCTGAGGCCCTGTCGATTCCCGAGCAGCTGACTGTGTCGGTCGAGGGCGCCCAACCCGGCACCCAGTTCAGCGCTGCGCAGATCCCGCTGCCTGCTGGCGTCAACTTGATTTCGGACCCGGAATTGCTGGTGGTCAATGTGGTGAACGCCCCGACTGCCCAGGACCTCGAGGAAGAGGGCGCGGGCGAGGTCGCCGAGGCCGCAGAAGCGGGAGCAGCAGGCGAAGGGGACGGCGAAGCCGAGGCCACGGCGGACGAGTCCGAGTAGGCGGCTCGCGACGTGGCCGAACCGCTTTTGGTGGTCGGCCTCGGCAACCCGGGAGAGAACTACGCCCGTACCCGGCACAACCTGGGGTTCATGGTCGCCGACCTGCTTGCCGCCAGGCTGGGCTCGAAATTCAAGGCGCACAAGCGTTCCGGTGCCGAAATCGTCACCGGCCGGTTAGCCGGACATGCGGTGGTGTTGGCCAAGCCGCGCTGTTACATGAACGAGTCCGGCCGCCAGGTTGGGCCGCTCGCGAAGTTCTACTCGGTGCTCCCGGCCGACATCATCGTCATCCACGACGAACTCGACATCGACTTCGGTCGCATCCGGCTCAAGCTCGGTGGCGGCGAAGGCGGGCACAACGGGCTGCGCTCGATAGCGGCCGCGCTGGGTACCAAAGACTTTCAACGGGTACGCATCGGGATCGGCCGCCCGCCCGGACGCAAAGACCCGTCGGCGTTCGTGCTGGAAAACTTCACCGCGACCGAGCGCCCGGAAGTTCCTACGATCTGCGAGCAGGCTGCCGACGCCAGTGAGTTACTCATCGAACTGGGACTAGAGCCCGCGCAGAACCGCGTCCACGCCTGGTAGCCGCACCCTGGACGCCGAGTGTGCAGCCCAGGCGTCGAGTGCGCGGCCTTGGCGCCGCCGCCCGGCGTGTCGCCACCCTGGGCGCAGAGTCAACGGAAAACAGGGCTAGGTGACAAGAGGGACGGAGTTGGCCCGACGCAGCTTGCCCGACGGCGTCTTCGGGATGGTGCCCGGACCGAGGACCACCACGTTGCGTGGCCGCACATCGACCTCGGCGAGCACCTCGTGCGCCACCTGATGCTCGATGCGGCGCACCTCGGCGGGGTCTTCGAAAGCGTTCGACTCGACAGCAACAGCGAAGGTCTCGCGCGAATGCCCGGCGTCGAGTCGCACGGCCACCGCACAACCCGGACGAACGCCCTCGACCCTGCCTGCAGCCCGTTCGATGTCGGTCGGGTAGACGTTCCTTCCGGCCATGATGATGACGTCTTTGACGCGACCACACACCACAACGTGACCGTTCTCCATCTGATACCCGAGGTCACCGGTGTCATACCAGCCGTGCTCGTCCTGGGCCGACATGAACCCGCCCATCGTGATGTAGCCGGGGGTCACTGGCTCACCACGCAGCTCAATGACCCCGACACCGCGGGTCGGCAAAATCGTGCCGTCGTCACCCACAATGCGAATCTCCAAGCCCTCGAGCAGCGGTCCCAGCGATGCCAGCCGACGGGTGTTGCCCCTGGTGGCTGGAACCGCACGACGCAGCGCGGCCAGCAGGTCGGCATCGACCTCGTCCACCACCAAGCCCGCATTGCACTCGGAGAAGGACACGGCCAGCGTGGTCTCGGCCATCCCGTAGGCCGGAAGCACGGCCGATGCCTTCAGCCCGAACGGCTTGCCCGCGTCGATCAGATCATCGACGTCGGAGGGGTCGACGGGCTCGGCGCCCGACAGGGCGAACCGCAGCGTCGACAGGTCGAACTGCCCGGGCTCAGCCTGCTTCCGCAAACGCTTGGCGAACAGCGCGTAGGCGAAGTTCGGAGCGGCCGTCATGGTGCCCTTGTATTTGTCGATGAGCTTGGCCCACAGCAGGGTGTCGCGCAGGAAGTCCATCGGGGTGACCTTGACCAGTTCGGCGCCGAAGTACATCGGGATGGTCAAAAAGCCCACCATGCCCATGTCGTGGAAGCACGGCAACCAGCTGACCATGACATCTTTCTCGACGTCGTACTGCGCGCCGATGAACATCGCCTCGGCGTTGGAGTGCACATTGCGGTGTGTGATCTGAACGGCTTTGGGCGACCCGGTGGATCCGGACGTCAGCTGCATCAACGCCAGGTCGTCCTCGGCGGTCTCAATGGGGTCGATCGGGTCGGATGCCAACAGCTGCTCGATGGTCAGGACCTTGACGCCGCGCTCGGCAAGGACCGGCGCGGCGGGCATGAATGGATCGGAGATGATGACCGCCTTGGCCTCGATCATGTCGATGACGGTCACGGTGTCCTCGGCCCACAGCGCCAGGTCGGTGCGCGGGGTGGGCTGGTGCAGCATGGTCAGGCTGGCGCCGCGCATCCACAGGCCCTGGGCGGTCGGTGCGATCTCCACCGGCGCTCCGGCCAGCACGCCGACCGCGTCGCCGTGGCCCACGCCGGCGGCTTCCAGCCCTCCGGCTACCTGACGCGCCCGCTGATGCACCTCACCCCACGTGTGGCGGACTGGGGCGTGCGGCTCACCCGTCACCATGCCCTTGGAGCCCTGGCGGGCGTTGCGGAACATCGTCTCGGTAAACCTGCTCACAAAAGCCTCCTCGGTTCCGGCAGTTTCCCCAAGGCAACGGATTTCATATTCCGCCCGCCCGGTGCCACGGTGTGGCAGGCGCGCGAGCACAGTTGGGGAGCGGTTATGTCTCGAAACAGCGATGAGCGAACGACCCCGCGTTCGGCCGCGCCGTCAGCAAGAGCCTCGCCCACGAAACCTGGCCAGCGTCGATTCACTGGCCGTCCGCCGAAGCGCCAGGCGGACGACGAAATCGTGTGCACTTGCTTACCGCGAATCGTCACCGCGAGTATCTTAAACTCCTCTTAAGTAACTGCCAAACTGGTAAGCGGTCAAAGTTTGATTTCGATTTTTGTTCAGACTTCGGTAGGGGCCGGCACGACACGGGCACCGGGTACCGGTCCGCTGGCGACCCTAACGGTGCGGCAGACTCCAGCGCCCGAGAGCTGGGTGCCGATATCGATCGCCGCGGCCGCCGAGGTGCACAGAAACGCGCACGTCGGCCCTGAGCCGGACACGATGCCGGCGAGCGCGCCCGCGTCTACCCCGGCGCGCAGAGCACGCCGCAGTGGCGGTTCCAGGCTGACCGCGGCCGCTTGCATTTCGTTGCCCAGCAGCGGCGCCAGCTGCTCTGGATCGCCCGCGGCCAGTGCTGCCAGCACCGGGCCAGGTTCAGGTAGCCGTGGCGGGTCCCCGGCATCCCTGAGCCGGTCAAGCTCGGTGAACACGGCCGGAGTGAGCAGCCCGCTGTCGGCGAACGCCAGCACCCAGTGGAAGGTGTTCCGGGACAATACGGTGGCCAGCTCCACGCCGCGACCGGTCCCCAGCGCGGTGCCACCATGCAGCGCGAACGGCACATCGCTGCCCAGCTGCGCGGCGAGCATGCGCAGATCACGGCGGGGCACGTTGAGCTCCCACAGCGAGTTCATCGCGACCAGTACCGCCGCTGCGTCCGCGCTGCCACCGGCCATACCGCCGGCCACCGGAATGGATTTGTCGATCAGGATCGAGACATCCGGTGCCCGGCCGACGTGTTCGGCCATCAGCTCGGCCGCCTGCCAGGCGAGGTTGCGTTCATCAGTGGGCAGCATGTCGGCGCCCTCGCCGACGAGCTCAAGGGACAGCACATCGGCGTTGCGCACCGTCACCTCATCAAGCAGCGAGATAGCTTGAAATACCGTGGTCAACTCGTGATAGCCATCCTCGCGGCGATCACCGACCGCCAGATAGAGGTTGACTTTTCCGGGCACCCGAACGGTGACCGACCCGGTGGGCACCCATTGCGCAGCGGTGTTGCCGTCAGACGCGGACACCGCAGCAGACTATCGCTGTGACGGGCGAATGACACGTAACGATGCCCCGGAAAAACTCCGTAATCTCCGTAATCTCAGCAGTCCCGGCCACTTCAGTTCGGAGTCAGCAGGATGACGCCTGCTGTTGCGCTGCATTCCGGCTGGCGCTGTCGTCTCGTTCGCCGGAACGTCGCAGCAGCCGCACGAAGTCGTCGATGGACAGCGTCTCACCGCGACGGGCCGGATCGATGCTGGCGGCGAGCAACCGATTCGCCGACTCGTTGCCCGAGCCCGCCCACTCCAGGAACGCATTGCGAGATGTCTTGCGCCGCTGAGCGAATGCGATGTCCACCAGTGCGAATAACTGCTTTCGGAAGACTTCGTCGGTAGGCCACGGGGCAGTCGCGTACCGATCGATGCGCACCAACCCGGAATGGACGCGAGGAATCGGCCAGAAAACGGTTGGCGACACCATGCCGCAGCGGCGAATCCGTCCGAAGAACCGAATCTTGACGCTGGGCACGCCATATTCCTTGCCGCCCGGCTCGGCGGCGAGCCGTTCGGCGACTTCGGCCTGCACCATCACCGTCACGACCTGAATGGATGGGAATTCGGCAAGCAGATGCAGCAGCGCCGGCACCGCAATGTTGTAGGGAAGATTGGCGACCACGGCCGTCGGCTCAGCAGAAAAATCGCCACGGCGAAGCGACAAGACGTCGCGGTTGCACACCGTCAGCCCATGAATTTCACCATGCGAGTGCTCGGCGACGGTCTGCGGCAGCCGAGCCGCCAGCACTGGGTCGATTTCGACGGCGGTCACGGTGGCACCGCGGTCGAGCAAAGCCAGCGTGAGCGATCCGAGGCCAGGACCGACCTCCAGGACTAGGTCAGACGGGCTGACCCCGGAGGCCGAAACTACGCGCCGCACCGTGTTCGCGTCATGGACGAAATTCTGGCCAAGAGATTTCCGTGGCCGAAATTCAAGTTCTCTGGCCAGCCGCCTGATCTCGGTGCGCCCGAGTAGCCGGATGGTCAGCGCGCACCAGATCTTCCGCTGCACACCGGCCACGCACCCCAACCCTGGCGCTCCCGCGTCACCTCAGCAACGGCAATCTGCTCTTCCCGGGTGGCGAGGTCGGCACGCGCGGCAAACCGCAGGCCGCCGTTGCGCTCCCAGGTGCCTTGGTCGAATTGCACACCGCCGTAGTACCCGTTACCGGTGTTGATCCCCCAGTTGCCACCGGCCTCGCAGCCGGCGATGGCGTCCCAGATTTGTCCCTCGCTCACCGGGGGCACATCCGTGCCGGGCTTGGTGCCTACCCGCACCACCGCGTCACGGGCCGGCGTCAGCACGATGTTGGCGACCGGCAGCCGGCCGGCCTCGACCCCGTTGACCATCGCCACGGCGAATGTCACGTCCTGGGTGCCCGGACTGCCCGGATCTTCGACGACCCTCCGGCTGATGTTCATCTCCGGGTCCTCGATGCGCCGCGAGATGGGCGGCAGGGGGATCCGCTCGGTGACACGCTGAATGCGGTTACGGGTCACTTGGATTTGCATACCGTCGACGATCGGCGACGTCGCGCTTGGCGCCACCTGGTCGCTGTCGAGCAGCGGCGCGCCGGTGGCGTTGAGCAGCCCGACGACGTTGGGCGCCGGCAGGTGCACCGTACGGATGGCACCTCCGTCGTTGATCTGGACCGTCTTGGCGCTGACCACCGGAAGCGCCATCCCCGCCAGCGGAACACGGCTGCCGCGAGAGGCCGCCGCCGGGGCGGTGTCAGTCATCGCGAGTTGAGCCAGCGCCTCATCCACGGTGGATGCCGTCGTCCAAACCTGTTTCACGTCATGGCCGTCCAGCGAGATCTGTAACGGCCGGCTGCGCCGCAGCACGATGTTGTCGGCGTTATTGACCTGCACATCGGCGGCGGGGTACAGATCGTCACGCTCGTCGATGGCGAACCCGTTCTCCTGGACGATGTCGATTACGTGCGACTTCATGGTCGTCACCCGCATCGCGAATCCGTCGACAGTCAGTGTCACCGTCTTGCACGCAGACACCGCGATGCCACCGGCCACGGTCAGCACCAACAGAAGGCCACCGACTAGCAGCCGCAACATCGGTGACGGGGTCTGATGAAGCTTCGTTAAGACACTCAACGCACGACCCCGACGTCAGCAACCACTTAAACGACCCTTTTCAGCTCAACAGACAAAAAGGGCCATGCGGCCCCAATCAGTTCGATCACAAGACGGTAACGAACTGGCCAATCTTGAGCAACTCGGGCGCGACGGTGTTAAGGAGATCACGCCGTTACTCCCCCGTTTCGGAGGCCAGTCCATACACCTGGCGAGCATTGCTCGTGGTGGTTCGCGCTATCTCTTCAGGAGAGCAGTCGACCAGTTCAGCGATGGCCCGCACAGTATAGGGAAGACAGTAGGGTTCGTTCGCTGAACCCCGGTAGGGATGTGGGGTCAAAAAAGGTGCGTCGGTTTCTACCAGAAGCTGCTCTGCCGGTATCAGCGGAACGGCTTCCCGCAGGGCACGAGCGTTACGGAAGCTCGCTGTCCCCGACAGGCTGAGCAACCACCCGGCGTCGACGCAGCGACGGGCCATTGCACTGTCTGACGAAAAGCAGTGGAAGATCACAACGTCGGGAGCACCCTCAGCTCGTAACACGTCGAGCACCTCGGCGTCGGCTTCCCGGTTGTGGATCATCAGCGGCTTGCCGCACCGTTTGGCCAGGTCGATATGCCATGCGAACGCCTCACGCTGTACGTCAGGCTCGGCGCAGCCGTCCAGGCGGCCGGGCCAATACAGATCCATGCCCGTCTCACCGACAGCGACCACCCTGGGGCGGGCTGCCAGCTGCTCGATCTCGGCACGGGCGGCATCGGTCAGCGCGTCCGCGCGCGTCGGGTGCAGCGCCACCGCGGCATAAACCCGCCGATCCCACTCGGCGGCCCGGGTCACCCAGCGCGCCGAGTCCAGATCATCGGCGATGGTAACCACTGCAAGCACACCGACCGCCTCGGCGCGGTCAGCGATGGCAGTCACATCGTCGGCATCGCGGGCACCGCACGCGTCGAGGTGGGCATGGGCGTCGATAAGGGGCGCCAGGGGCTCCGGCGCCGGCGGCCTTTCTCGTTGACCGCTTCGGTTGGAGCTCACGCGCACACAATAAGGTGGAGTCTCGATGAAGTCCTATTACGTCACCACTGCGATCGCGTATCCGAATGCTGCGCCGCACGTGGGTCACGCGTACGAATACATCGCGACTGACGCGATCGCCCGGTTCAAACGGCTCGACGGCTTCGACGTTCGCTTCCTGACCGGAACCGACGAACACGGCCTCAAGGTCGCCCAGGCCGCCGCGGCTGCGGGCGTTCCGACCGCGGAGCTTGCCCTGCGCAACTCGGATGTCTTCCAGCGTATGCAGGAGACGCTGAATATCTCCTTCGATCGATTCATCCGCACTACCGATGCCGATCACCACGAGGCGTCCAGGGAAATCTGGCGGCGGATGTCGGCCGCCGGTGACATCTACCTGGATACCTACTCCGGGTGGTACTCGGTGCGCGACGAGCGGTTCTTCGTCGAATCCGAGACTCAGCTTGCCGACGGAACCCGCATCGCCGTTGAAACCGGTGCCCCGGTGATCTGGACCGAGGAGCAGACCTATTTCTTCCGGCTGTCCGCTTATACCGACAAGCTGCTGGCCCACTACAACGCCAACCCCGACTTCATCGCCCCCGAGGTTCGGCGCAATGAAGTGATCAGCTTTGTCTCCGGCGGACTGCGAGACCTGTCCATCTCCCGCACGTCGTTCGACTGGGGAGTGCAGGTCCCCGACCATCCCGATCACGTGATGTACGTCTGGGTCGACGCCCTGACCAACTACCTGACGGGGGCCGGTTTCCCCGACACCGGCTCGGAGTTGTTCCGCCGCTACTGGCCCGCCGATTTGCACATGATCGGCAAAGACATCATCAGGTTTCATGCCGTCTATTGGCCGGCGTTTTTGATGTCGGCCGGAATCGAGCTGCCGCGAAGGGTTTTCGCCCACGGGTTCTTGCATAACCGCGGTGAGAAGATGAGCAAGTCGGTCGGCAACACCATCGACCCAATGGCCCTGGTCGAAGCGTTCGGTGTGGACCAGCTCCGCTACTTCCTGCTTCGTGAGGTCCCGTTCGGCCAGGACGGCAACTACAGCGAAGATGCCATCATCACCCGGATCAACACCGATCTGGCCAACGAGCTCGGGAACCTGGCCCAGCGGTCGTTGTCGATGGTGGCCAAGAACCTAGACGGGGTGGTGCCTGAACCCGGTGACTTCACCGCTGCCGACACCGAGTTGCTGAAGACGGCCGACGGTTTGTTGGAGCGGGTGCGGGCCAGTTTTGACGGGCAGGCGATGCACTTGGCCCTGGAGGCGATCTGGCTGATGCTCGGGGAGGCGAACAAGTACTTTTCGGCCCAGCAGCCATGGGTCTTGCGCAAGAGCGAGTCCGAGGCGGATCAGGCGCGGTTCCGTACTGTCCTCTACACGACCTGCGAGGCGGTCCGCATCGCGGCGCTGCTGGTTCAGCCCGTTATGCCCGAGTCGGCCGCCAAGTTGCTGGATCTGCTCGGCCAGGCCGAAGACCAACGGGCGTTCACCGCCATCGGCGCGCGGCTGGCCCCCGGCACCGTGCTGCCGCCGCCCACGGGTGTGTTCCCCCGCTACCAGCCGGGCACCGAAGGCGAGTGAGACGAACAATCCTGCGCAGTGAGTGACGGGAACGAGACGAGCAATCCGACGCGAAGTCGAGTGATCAGAACCAACGCCTATCTCTGACGACCCGCTTATCCCTGGCTTAACTAGCGCGACGGCAGGCGGAGTTGACGGGTGAGCGAACTGTACGGCACCCGACGAGAGATCAGTGCGGTTAGTCGATTCGTATTAATGGTGTGAATCCGCAGGTGAGGGGCCTTGGGGCGCCGGCAGCCAGCAACAGCGGGGCAACCTCGCCAATCGCCGCCCACTCCCGACTCGTGCTGATCGCCGTTCGCGGCAACCATCCGCACCGCGCGCTCACGCAGGTCAGGCCGATATCTCCGCGAGGACTGCCTGACAAAACCGCGCGGTCTGTTCACTGCCCGGTCTTCCGGGGGTGCTGATGCTTTCTGGGTTCGACTAGACTCGATATCTGCTATATCCTTCTATTATCGTCTAATGGTATGTAACCTTGGTCCTCG
>JBEKNM010000024.1:0-16931 GCA_049522835.1 Mycobacterium sp. | reverse complement strand
CGGTGAGATCCAGGCGCGGTCGATGTCGCTCATGGCCGGCTACTTGCCCGCTGAGGCAACCGCGGAAGCCTTGTGCGACGGTTGGTACCGGACCGGCGACGTCGGCTGGCTCGACAACGACGGTTGGCTGCGGATCACCGATCGCCTGAAAGAGATGATCAAAGTGCGTGGATTCCAGGTCGCGCCTGCCGAAATCGAGACGGTGCTGCACGGCCATCCGGCGGTCAAAGACTGTGCAGTGTTCGGCATACCCGACGGGATCAACGGGGAAGCGGTCGTTGCCGCAGTCGCGACGCGCACCCCCGTCAACGCCGCCGACTTGACCGCCCGGGTGGACGAGAAGCTGGCGTCCTACAAGCGCATTAGCCGGGTCGTGTTCGTGGCCGACATTCCCCGACTGCCCTCAGGCAAGGTGCTGCGTCGAGTTCTAAAGGAGCGTTATGGATGTACGTCTGACAGCTGAACAGCAGCAATTACGTGATGCCGCCGCCAAGCTGGCCGACGATCTTGGGCCCGGCTCGGTTCAGGATCTCGACGATGAGAGTCGAATTGCGCGCCTGGACGAGCAGCTCGAGGCGACAGGCTGGAGGTCGCTGCGTTCCGACGGGGCTTCCGGTGTCGAAGTAGCAATTGTTGCAGAGGAATTCGGGCGCCGACTGGTCGACACTCCGTTTCTGGGGCCGGTGCTGGCCGACGATCTGGCCCGCCTCGTCGGTGCCGATCCGCGGGGGACCCTAGCCGTCGACGATCGGGCCATCGACGCTCGGGGCGCTCGGCGGGCGCTGTTGCTCTCCGGGAGCACGGTCCTGGCGGCAGCGCTGGACGCCGGGCGCGGTGGCGCCGATTTGACCAGGACAGAAGCGACCGTGGCCGGAGCGCCGGAGACTCTCGGCGAGGTGTCGGCCGAAGCGTCCGCCCGATGGCAGGCGCTGGCGCTGGTGACCACGTCGGCGGACCTGGTCGGAATTGCTCGCGGCGCGCAGGCGCTCGCCTGCGACTATGCAAAAATTCGCGAACAGTACGGCAAACAGATCGGGTCCTACCAAGCCGTCGCGCACCTGTTGGCCGAGAGTCTCGCGTTGATCGAAGGTTCGGTGAGCGTGCTGCGGCATGCCGCGTGGGGGGTCGACGAACTTGCGCCGGACCGAGCCATTCGGGCCGCGCAGGTCGCCAAGATCTACTGCGCGCGCGCCACCCGAACCGTCTGCGAGACGGCCATTCAGGTGCACGGCGGCATCGGCAATACCTGGGAATGCTTGGCACACGTCTACCTGCGCCGTGCCCTGACATCGACGGACCTGTGGCCCGTCACTTTGAAGGAGATCGACTTTGGACTTTCGTGACTCACCCGCCGAAGCCACTTTCCGGGAGCGGCTAAGATCTTGGCTTTCGCTGCACGCCAAGGAATTTTCCAGTTCTGGTGACGAGTATTGGGCCCGCCAGGCCGAGTGGCATCAGGCCCTGTACCAGGAGGGCTTCTTCGGGTTGTCGTTTCCCCGCGAGTACGGCGGACAGGAGCTGGCGCCGGTGTACGACGTCATCGTCGATGAAGAACTGGCACGTGCCGGGGCTCCGCCGCGCCCCAGCGTAGGCTATCTGATCTACGGCATCGGCAGGCACGCGAGTGACCAACTACGGCAACGTTTCCTGCCCGGCATCATCAACGGCACCGAGCGGTGGTGCCAGGGCTTCAGTGAGCCCGGCGCCGGCTCGGATCTGGCATCGCTGACCACCACCGCCCGCCTCGAGGGCGACACCTACGTGGTGAACGGACATAAGATTTGGACCAGCTACTCTGATGTCGCGGACTGGTGTCTACTGCTGGCGCGCACCGATCCGGAAGCCAAACGCCACCGCGGGCTGTCGGCGTTCGTGCTCGAGATGAAACAGCCTGGCGTGCAACAGCGCCCGCTGCGCATGATCAACGGGGTCACCAACGAATTCGGCCAGGTGTTCTTCGACGGCGCAAAGGTACCGGCAGACCGGATGGTCGGTGCTCCCGGCGACGGCTGGGCAGTTGCCATGACCGTGGTCGGACACGAGCGGGAGCCGTCTACGCTGGGATACGCGGCCAAATACAGCAAGCTGGTCCGAAACATGATGGCGCGCAACGATGGCCCAGTAACCGAAGACCTCGCATGGGCGGCCATCCAGTCCGAAATGCTGACTCATCACGTACGGCGGCGGCTTTCCGAACAGCTGGACGGGGTGTCGCACGGACCAGAAGGGTCGCTCGACAAGCTGCTCATGACCTGGGTCGAGCAGTCCGTCGGGCACGCTGCACTGGCAGTCGGCGGAACCCGCGACCCAGACCTGCTCAGCGCCTACCTGTACAGCCGCGCGCAAAGCGTCATGGGTGGGACATCACAGATACAGAAGAACATCATCGCTTCGCGAATCTTGGGATTGGGAGTCTGACGTGTACGACATGCCTGCAGAAATCGACGTCCGTGCCGAAGGGGCATTGCGGATCATCACCCTGAACCGTCCGGATTCGCTCAACTCGGTCAACGACGATCTGCATTCCGGACTCGCGCGGATATGGCAGCGACTGAGCGACGATCGCACGGCCCGCGCCGCGGTGCTCACCGGGGCCGGTCGGGCATTTTCGGCCGGCGGCGACTTCACGTATCTTCAGGAGTTGGCCGGCGACGCTGACCTGCGCGCCAAGACCATCTCGGACGGACGAGAGATCGTACTGGGCATGGCGCGGTGCCGAATTCCCGTGGTGGCCGCGGTAAATGGCCCCGCAGTCGGGCTTGGCTGCAGTCTGGTCGCACTGAGCGACATCGTCTACATCGCCGAAGACGCCTATCTCGCTGACCCGCACGTGCAGGTAGGCCTGGTGGCCGCCGACGGCGGACCGCTGACCTGGCCGCTGCATATCAGTCTGTTGCTGGCCAAGGAGTATGCGCTGACCGGCACGCGAATTCGCGCGGACCGGGCTGTCGAACTCGGGTTGGCCAACCACAAGGTCGAGGACCCGGTGGCCGAAGCGATCACCTGTGCGAAACGCATCCTGGAACTGCCCCAGCAGGCAGTCGAGAGCACCAAACGGGTGCTCAACATTCATCTGGAGCGCGCCGTGCTCGCCAGCCTGGATTATGCCCTCTCGGCCGAGAACCAGTCCTTCCAAACCGAAGACTTCCGATCGATCGTCACCAAGCTGGCAGCGGGCAGGAACTGAGTTCAGGCCAGGTGATTAGAGGTCGTGGAGCCGCAGGAAGTCACGCATCACATGATCGAACCGGTGCGGCTCCTCGATGAAAGGCATGTGGGCGGTCGAGTCGAACAACTCAAACCGCGAGCCTGCGATACGCTGATGCATTTTCCACATGTGTTCAGGCACGCATTCGTCATACCTGCCGGAAAGCACCAGGGTCGGCACGGCGATCTCGGCTAGGCGGTCCAGCACATCCCAACTCCGTATCGTCCCCACGATGTGGAAATCGCTTGGGCCAAACATGGTCTCGAAGATTTCAGTTCCCATGTTTTGGAACGCGTCCCGGAGTTCTTTGGGCCACGGACGAATACGGCAGAGGTACGTCTCGTTCCAGGTTCGGATGGCGGCCTGGTATTCGGCCGAATAGGTCGTGCCGTCAGCTTCATGACGGTCGATGGCGGATTGCGTTGCCGGGTCCAAATCGGACTTCAATCGGGCCACCATCTCCGAGAATTCGGGTATGGAGGCGATGCTGTTCGAGATGGTGAGGCTAACGGCACCAGACGTCGCGTCAAGCACGTACTGTTGCGCCAGCATCCCGCCCCACGAGTTACCGAAGATATGGAAGTGATCAAGGCCCAGCGCCCGCACCACGGCGTCCATTTCGGCCACCGAGCGTTCCATTGTCCAAAGTTCAGTGTTCGATGGGCTTTCGGAATTTCCGCAACCCAGCTGGTCCCAGAAAATGACGTCACGCTCGTCTGCCAAACGCGCCAGTGAACTTATGTAGTTGTGCGGCAAGCCGGGCCCGCCGTGAACCGCAAGTAAAGGCAGACCCGCCCCGCCACCGACCCGCTTGAACCAGACATTTCCACCTGGGACCGCGATTATTCCCTCCAGCTGAGCCATTGCTAGCTGCGCCTCCTACGTGTTCTCAGCAGTGTTCAGGCCAGGTCAACGGACTTCCCGCTGGCGGCCGCGTGGCCCGCGCGGTAGCCGAATACCATTGCTGGACCGATAGTTCCGCCAGCACCGCCATAGGCCCGGCCGGTCGCGCCTGCCATCGTATTGCCTGCGGCGAACAGACCCGTTATTGGCTCACCGCTCACGTGGAGCACCCGGCCGTCAGTGTCGGTGCGAGGTCCGCCCTTGGTGCCCATGGCGCCTACACAGATCGGCACCGCGTAGTACGGGGGGCTGTCGATCGGGCCGAGGGTCTTCCCGGCGAGCGTGCTGGCGCCCTCGTCGCCCCAATAGCCATCGTAAGCGCTGGACCCGCGCCCGAAGTCAGGATCGGCGCCGCCGGCGACGTGGCGGTTCCATTCCCGGATCGTGCGGGTCAGGCCGTCGGCATCGATGCCGGTCTTGGCGGCCAATTCGGCAAGGTCCGCGGACTCGCAGAACCAGCCCGGAACCGGCTGTCCGGGAGCAATGCCGAGAAATCCATAGCGCTGCAGGTGAACTGAGTCGAAGACCATCCACCCGCGATCGTTGACATATCCGCCCCGAGGATCGAGGTAATGGAAAGCGCCGGCCATCGAGTTGTAATCACACGCCTCGTTGACGAACCGGCGGCCAGCCTGGTTGACGATGATGCTCCTGGGGCGAGTTCGCTCCAGCCGTACGCTGCGGCTGCGCTGGTTGCCCTCGATGGTGTCACCGGGGATTCGCACAATGGGCACCCACCATGCTTCGCCCATGTTGGCCAGATCTGCGCCGTGCGCCATTGCCATGCGCAGCCCGTCACCGGTGTTGTTCGGCGGGGAGACCGCACCGTGCATCGGGCCACGCAAGAATGCCTGCACCAAACCCGGATCCCACTCGAAACCGCCGGTGCCCAGGATGACCCCGCGGCGCGCGCGGACGGTCATGCTCTGCGTCGGCAGCGTGATCCGCACTCCGGTGATCTCTGGGCCTTCGGCAATGAGTTCTTCGGCCCGCGCATTCGTATGCGGCGTCACCCCGGCATCGAGCAAACCTTTGAGGAGCCCCGCTATCAGTGCGGTGCCGGCTACGCACAGATCACTGGTTCGTTCATCTATGGCGGCGTGCAAGCGAGCCCTGGTTTCCGCGTCGAAACCGACGTTGGACCAATCGGCGGGAAACGAGGTGATCCGGCTACTCCACTCACCCAGTTCGTTGAGGTCGAAGGGAGCCGCACTCAGTGACCGGCCCCCGGTCGGCTGTCCTCCCGGCAGCTCCGGCTGGTAATCGGGAAAGCCCTCCGCGATCTCAAAGCGAAGACCGCTGTGTGCCTCGACGAAATCGAGCATCGCCGGACCGGTTCGCACGAAAGTTTCAACCAGGGCGTCGTCCATCGAACCAAGAGATTGGGCTCGCAGGTATCGCAACGCATCTGCGACCGTCAATTCCCCGTCAGGAGAACGCTGATGGGCGGGGATCCACACGATGCCGCCCGACACCGCGGTGGTCCCGCCGACGGTCGCGGCCTTCTCGAACACCTCGACAGAGGCGCCCGCGGCCGCCGCCGTCAATGCGGCCGTCAGCCCGGCACCACCGCTGCCGAGCACGACGACATCTACTTCATGGTCCCAAGACATGCCCCGGTATCCCTTCAGCTCACCTTCAGCTCAATAGTGCCGACAACTGCCTTGCGGCCTTGATGACCGTGTCTCTTCCGCGCATCACGACGTCTTCTCGATGGGAGATGAGGTTGATGCAAGTTGGTGGCGATGGGGCTTGGCGGTGGACCGCCACGGCCAGGCCGTAGGTATTCGGTTCGATCTCCCCGTACGTCGTCACCCAACCGCGCTGCCGAGCCCGGGCGACCAGATCCCGTTCTCCCGGGCGCGGCGGCATGCTCGCGAGCAGGGCGATACCGGCGGCACCGCGTTCCAGCGGATACCGGCTGCCTTCGTGGAACGAAAGTTGATAGGCGACATGACTGGGCACGATCACCGCGACTGCGACTTGCTGGTCGCCCTCTGCGACCAGCAAGGACACGGTGGTGCCGAGTTCATCGGCCAGCGCGCGCAGCGTCGGCAGACTCAACTGACGGATGTTGCGGTCGAATGACGCGCCGAGGACCGCGAGTCCCGCCGCCGCCCGGTAACGCCCGTCCTCTCCCTTGGAGATCAACCGGAACTGGGCCAACGTCGAAAGTAAGCGATATGCGATGGTCCGGTGCACCCCGACCTGGTCGGCGAGCTGTTGCGCCGTCAGCCCGCTGGGGGCAGCCGCCACCAGTTGCAGCGCAGTGAGCCCCCTGGCCAGCGTTTGCGCGCCGGTTCCCGAACCCGTCATAGCCTTGACAGACCCCCATGCGGACGCCAAGCTCGATATATAACGCACATCGGTGTGCGATATTAGCACATACATGAGGTTAAAGGCAGGGTATACCAGAGAGGGATAGTGGCGGAGTTCGAGAGCGTATGGAGTGATCTCCAGGGCGTCGCGTTTGAGCAGGGCTACCTCGACGCTGGGGGAGTTCGGACCCGCTATCTGCGTGCCGGCGATCCCGGCAAGCCGGTCTTGATCCTGTTGCACGGCTCCGGTGGTCACGCCGAGGCCTACGTCCGCAACCTGGCGGCGCACGCGGAGCATTTCTGGACCTGGTCGATAGACATGTTGGGCCATGGGTACACCGACAAGCCGGGTCACCCGCTCGAGATCAGCCACTACGTCGAGCACCTGATGGCTGTGCTGCGCACCATCGGTGTCGATTACGCGTACCTGAGCGGAGAGTCGCTCGGCGGCTGGGTGGCGGCCCGCGCCGCCGTTGATCATCCGCAGGTGGTTGACCGCCTCGTCCTCAACACGGCCGGTGGCTCCCAGGCCGACCCGGTAGTGATGAAGCGGATCATCACGCTGTCCATGGCCGCCGCAGAGAACCCGACATGGGAGACCGTGCAGGCGCGCATCAAGTGGCTGATGGGGGACAAGTCCAACGATTACGACGATCTGGTCGCCAGCCGCCAACGGATCTATCGCCAACCAGGATTCGTCGCGGCCATGCGCGACATCATGGCGCTGCAGGATCCCGGGATCCGGGCACGCAACATTCTCGGCCCGGACGAATACGGCTCCATCACCGCGCCCACGCTGGTGCTCTGGACCAGCGACGACCCGACCGCCGATGTGACCGAGGGACGCCGCATGGCCTCAATGATCCCGTGCGCGCGATTCGAGGTGATGCCAGGCTGTGGTCACTGGCCGCAGTACGAGGACGCCAAGACCTTCAACCGTCTGCATCTCGATTTCCTGCTGGGCCGCTGATGGGCGAAACCCAGAAAAACGCAGCGGTCGACGTTGTTATTGTCGGCGCGGGCCCGGTCGGGTTGACTATAGCGAATATCCTTGGCCTGCAAGGTGTCCGCACACTGATCGTCGAGGAACGGGCTACACTCATCGACTACCCGCGCGGGGTCGGGCTGGACGACGAAGCGTTGCGCACCTTCCAGTCGATCGGTCTGGTCGATCGCGTCTTGCCACACACCGTGCCCAACCAGATTCTGCGGTTCTTCGACGCCCAGCGCCGGGTCCTTGCCGAAATGGCGCCGCCGGACGCGCGTTTCGGCTGGCCCAACCGCAACGGCTTCGTGCAGCCGCTAGTCGACGCCGAGTTGCTCAGCGGCTTAGACAGATTCGAGAACGTCCAGGTGCGTTGGGACAGCCCTATGACCTCGTGTGTGCCGGACACCGACGGGGTTACCGTCGAGTTCGGCCCCGAAGGCGACACCTCCAGTGTGCGAGCGCGTTACGTCGTCGGTTGCGACGGCGGCCGCAGTATTACCCGCGGAATGATGCGTGTGTCCTTCGACGGCACGACGTCGCCGACGCGGTGGCTGGTCGTCGACATCGCCAACGATCCGCTGGGCCACCCGAACAGTGAGGTCGGTGCCGACCCCGATCGCCCTTATGCCTCTATCTCGATCGCGCACGGAATACGCCGATTCGAATTCATGATTCACGCCGACGAGTCTGACGAGCAGGCCCAGGACGAGGCCTTTCTGACGCAGATGCTGGCGCGGATGGTGCCGCACCCCGACCGGGTCGAGGTGATCCGGCGCCGCGTCTACACGCATCACTCGCGGATTGCCAGCGCGTTTCGCAGCGGCAGGTTGCTGCTGGCCGGAGACGCCGCGCACCTGATGCCGGTCTGGCAGGGGCAGGGCTACAACAGCGGCATCCGGGATGCGGCCAATCTGGGTTGGAAGCTCGCCGCGGTGGTGAGGGGCCGGGCCGACGACGGGTTGCTGGACACCTACGACGTCGAGCGGCGCAAGCACGCCCGGGCGATGATCGACCTGTCCACCATGGTGGGCCGCGTCATCTCGCCGACCAACCGCCGGGTCGCATCCGCACGGGACCTCATCGTGCGATCCGCGTCAATTGTTCCTTCGCTCAAGCGGTATGTGTTGGAAATGCGGTTCAAGCCGATGCCGCGCTACGAGCACGGGGCCGTCGTGCACTCGCTGGATCCCAAAGAGCCGCGTCGCACCGAATCGCCGGCCGGCACTTTGTTCATTCAGCCTCGCGTCGACACCCGCACCCAGCAGAATGTTCTTCTGGATGACGTGCTGGGCTCTTGGTTCGCCGTCCTGTGCTGGAACAACAACCCGCGCAAGATCCTGGGTGATGAGGCGTTCGCAAACTGGCAAGCCTTAGGCGCTCGCTTTGTGGCACTTCGGCCATCGACTCAGCTGCACTGGTCGGACGCTTCGACTCCTGAGGATCCCGACGTGGTGATCGTGGGTGATCGCACCGGTGGTCTCAAAGCGTGGTTCGACATCCACCAGGAATCGGTGTTGTTCCTGCGCCCCGACCGGTGCATCGCCGGGGCCTGCATCGCCCAGCTCGCGCCCGACTTGAGCGCCTCGCTTCTCGACACCCTCAAGCTCACCCCGGAAGGGGGTGGTTTCCAAAGTGCCACTGGCTCTGTGCTGTATGTCGCACAGCCCGCTGCTGAATCTACCGGGGCCGTCGCAGGACCTGCTTGACGATATCGATGGTGCGATCGGGCAGGCGCGACAATTCGTCGACGATTACGACCCCGAACTCGTCGTCATCTTTTCCCCGGATCATTACAACGGGTTCTTCTACAAGTCGATGCCGCCGTTCTGTATCGGTATGAACGCGAGCGGAGTTGGCGATTATGGAACTCACGCCGGCCCGCTCAACGTTCCCGAAGACATCGCGGCGGACTGCGCCGAAGCCGTCCTCGGATCCGGCGTCGACATCGCGGTATCAGCGAGCATGGACGTGGATCACGGCACCGTCCAGCCGCTGGAGAAACTCTTCGGGGATGCCACCTCGCGTCCGGTCATCCCGATTTTCGTCAACGCCATCGCGGTGCCGCTGGGACCGTTACAGCGTTGCCGGGCATTGGGTACCGCGGTCGGCAGCTTCTTGGCCACCCTGGACAAGCGGGTCTTGTTGATCGGATCCGGCGGACTCTCGCACAGTCCCCCGGTTCCAACACTGGCAACGGCTCCCGAGGCGGTGCTGCAGCGGATCGTGCACGGCGTACCGATGACGTCCGAGCAGCGGCAAGCCCGGCAGACCGCCGTGATGGACGCGGCCAGGAACTTCGCCGGCGGCGAGAGCCAACTACAACCCCTCAATCCGGCGTGGGACCATCGCTTTCTGGAGATCATCGACGCGGGAAGGCTTGCCGAGTTCGATCATTGGTCCAACTCGTTCGTGCTGCACGAAGGCGGCGGCTCAGCGCACGAAATCCGGACCTGGATAGCGGGCTTCGCGGCATTGGCAACCGCAGGGCCGTACTCGACGACTCGGCGCTACTACAGACCGGTTGCCGAACTGATCGCCGGCTTCGCCATCAGAACGGCACTGTCGAAATGACCGCTGCAGATGTGGACGGCTTCGATCACGTTGTCGATGTGCTGATAGTCGGGTCTGGTGGTGGCGGCATGACCGCTGCCCTGACGGCAAATGCTGCCGGTCTGAGTGTGTTGATCGTGGAGAAGTCCTCCTATTTCGGCGGTTCTACCGCGCTATCAGGCGGCGGCATCTGGGTTCCTGGGGCACCCGCGCAGCGCAGGGCGGGTTACGTGCCTTCTCCGGAAGGCGTTGTCGAGTACCTGCACCAGATCACCAACGGTCTGGTCAGCGATGCGCGAATACGGCAGTACGTCGAGTCATCGCCGAAAATGTTGGAGTCTCTCGAGGAGCTCTCCGGTTGGCTTGAATTCGTCTGGAAGCCAGGATATGCCGATTACTATCCGGAATTGCCCGGCGGCTCCGAACTTGGTAGCACGATCAACGTGCCACCCATCGATCTGCGGAAATTGGGTGCCGACGAGCAGAGACTGCTCAAGCCGTTGGCGCTCGCTCCCAAGGGAATATGGCTCGGCCCCAAAGAGCTCCGATCGTTTTATCGGATCAGGCAGTCGTGGGCCGGGAAAGGCGTCCTACTGAAGTTGATTTCCCGGATGGTCAGGGCCAGAGTATTCGGCGAGCGGATCGCGGCGATCGGGCAGTCACTGGCGGCTCGGCTGAGGCTGGCGCTGCGGGAGCAGGGCATCCCACTGTGGCTCGACTCGCCGATGGCTGAACTACTCACTGACGCCGATGGGTCGGTGACCGGAGCCTTGGTCGAGCGGGACGGACGGAAGCAGCGTATCGGTGCGCGCCTCGGTGTGATCGTGGCCTCCGGAGGCTTCGAGCACGACCTGGCCTGGCGCAAAGAACACCTACCCGTCTTGGAGAGTGCCGGGTCCCAGGACTGGAGCTTTGGTAATCCCGCAGCCATGGGCGATGGCATCCGCGCCGGCGAAAAGGTCGGGGCCGCAACCGACCTGCTCGACGAAGCCTGGTGGTTCCCCGCGATCCAATGGCCGGACGGCCGAATGCAGTTCATGCTCAACGAGCGGATGATGCCGGCACAGTTCATCGTCAACGGCGAAGGCAAACGGTTCATCAACGAGGCTGCGCCGTACATGGACTTCGGTCACGCCATGATCGAAGGCCAGAAATCTGGGGTCACCCATATCCCATGCTGGCTCATCACAGATCACCGGTCCTTCAATCGCTACGTGGTCGCCGGCCATCTGCCGATACCCAAAATACCCGGAGCGCCGGTGCCCACTGGGCGTAAGGTGCCGGCAGCGTGGCTGGAATCGGGCGTTGTCAGAGCGGCGACGACGTGGGACGAGATGGCAACCAAGATCGACGTGTCGGCAGCACAACTCCGCGAGACTGCCCGTCATTTCAACGAACTGGCACACAAGGGTCACGACGACGATTTCAACCGTGGCGACAGCGTTTACGACAACTATTACGGCGATCCGACCTTGCCCAACCCGAACCTGTATCCGCTGGGAGATCCGCCGTACTACGCGTTTCGAATCGTCCTCGGCGACCTCGGGACTTCAGGTGGTCTGCGTACCGACGAGTACGCCCGAGTGCTGCGGTCCGATGACACCGTCGTGCCGGGCCTCTACGCGGTGGGCAACACCGCAGCGCCGGTGATGGGACGCAGCTACGCCGGCGCCGGGGCGACCATAGGCCCGGCGATGACATTTGGTTTTGTCGCAGCGAAACACGCTGCCGCACAGGCCGGCAAAGCCAGCGACAAACAGACCTTTAATTCTCATAGGAGGTAGCAATGAAAATCTCGCTCTTCTACGAATTCGCCCTGCCGCGTCCATGGCAGCCCGACGACGAACGGATCCTGCTGCAAGACTGTCTGGACGAGGTTGAGGCCGCCGACAAGGCCGGATTCTCCACCGTCTGGCTTACCGAGCACCACTTCCTCGAGGAATACTGTCATTCCACCGCGCCGGAAATGTTTTTGGCCGCAGCCAGCCAGCGGACCAAGAACATCCGGCTGGGGTTCGGCATCATGCACCTGCCGCCCGCGGTCAATCACCCGGCCCGGGTCGCGGAACGAATCGCCACCCTGGACCTGATCTCTAACGGACGTGTCGAGTTCGGCACCGGGGAATCCTCCTCCGTCGGTGAGTTGGGCGGATTCTGCATTGATCCCGCCGATAAGCGCGCGCAGTGGGAAGAGGCTCTTGAGGTCGCGATCCGATGCATGATCGAGGAGCCCTTCTCAGGATTCAAGGGCGAGCACATCGAGATGCCGGCGCGCAACGTGATTCCCAAGCCGATGCAAAAGCCGCATCCACCGGTGTGGGTCGCCTGCACGAGGCCGGCCAGCGTGCAGATGGCGGCCCAAAAGTGCATCGGCGCTTTGAGTTTCGCCTACACCGGACCAGGGCCGCTGACCGAGCGGGTCAACGGCTACTACAAGGAATTCGAGGAAAACGGTGTCCCGGTCACACCGCAGATCAATCCGAACATCCTCGCCATCGGTGGCGACCTGTCGATGATGATCGCCAAGACCGAAGAGCAGGCTCTGCAACGGCTCGGGCAGGGCGGCGGATTCTTCTCGTTCGGCATCATGCACTACTACATGACCGGTGTGCACACCCCCGGGCGCACCGGAGTGTGGAAGCGCTATCTCGAAGAGGTGGAGAAGGACCCAACGCTGGCGTACGGCCCCGGACGCGGCGCCATCGGCACCCCGGCCACCGTGCGCGAATTCCTGCGTGGCTACGAGGACAGCGGCGTCGATGAGATCATCCTGCTGCTCAACCCGCGCAGCCACGAGGGCACGATGGAGTCCATCGAGCTGATGGGCAAAGCGGTGCTGCCAGAGTTCATCGAGCGCGACGAAAAGGCGGTGGCCGACAAAGCCGCGCGGCTGGCACCCGTCATCGAGAAGGTCGAGGCGCGACGGCCCGAATCGACCACACCGCAATTCAATGAAAACTACTCTTTTGGTGGCCTGCCTACCGGCCGCGGCGGTAAGTTCACCGCCAGCGAGATCCCGGAAGCCATGGCGGAGATCAACGAGGGCCGCGTCCAGGCGGCGCAGCGCGCAAAAGAGGAGCGCAAGTGAGACCGGAAGATCTCTGATTTCACCGAAGATGTTGGGACAAATTGACGAGCTTTGGCGATACGACGGCCGTCGTGCGGTGGTAACCGGGTGTGCGTCGGGCATCGGCGAACATGTGGTGCGACAGCTCACCGAACTCGGGGCCGACGTCGTGGGACTGGACAAACGTCAACCGGCGGTCCAGATCAACGACTTTCGTGAGGTGGACCTCGCTGACCCGGAGTCGATCAATCACGCGGCGGCCTCCATCGGCGGACGCGTTGACGCGCTTTTCAACATTGCCGGCGTCTCCTCGGGGATAGGCGACCCACTGCTCGTTGTCACGATCAACTTCCTGGGCCTGCGGCACTTCACCGAAGCGCTGGTCCCGCGAATGGCCGCGGGTTCGTCGATTGTGAGCGTGTCCTCGCTCGCCGCGATGGGATACCGCGAGCATCTGCGGGCTGTGGCCCCGCTACTGAATACCGCGACGATGAGCCAGGGTATCGACTGGTGTCAGCGCCATCCGGACGAGCTGGCCGGTGGTGGATACCAATTCTCCAAAGAAGCGATCATCCTCTACACCATGCGAAACGTTTCGCGCCTCGGCGCCCGAGGGATCCGCATCAACTGCACCGGCCCAGGGGTCACCGAAACGCCGATCCTTGATCAGCTGCGGACGGCGTACGGGCAGGGATTCCTCGACGACATACCCAAGCCGTTGGGCCGCGTTTCCGGTCCCGCTGAGCAGGCGTCGGTTCTGCTCTTTCTGAATAGCCCTGCCGCGAGCTATATCTCGGGGCAGGTGGTGTGGGTCGACGGCGGAAACATAGGCGCCGCGATCGCTCGCGAACTCGAGAAAGGAGCCCCGTGGCCGGCTTGACTGACTTCCGGCGGGTCGCGCGTGACGTCTCCAATTGGGGGCGGTGGGGGGATGACGACGAGCTTGGCACGCTGAATTTCATCACGGCCGACAAGGTTGCGCAGGCCGCGAGTCTGGTCAGGCATGGGAAGGTGTTCCCGCTCGGCGTGGACTTCGGGTCGTCAGGACCACAGGGCGCGTTCGGGTTCCGGCACAATCCCATACATCTCATGACCGTGGACGGCGGGGATGCGAACACGCTGGCGCAATACGGGCCGGTGTGGCCGCAAAACCCGACGGCGAAGCAAATGGGCAAGTACTTCGTCGACAACCTGTTCCGCTTCAACGATGACATGATCATCATGCCGCTGCAGGCGGCGACCCAGTGGGATGCATTGTCCCACGTCTATTACGACGATCAGCTCTACAATGGTTTCCCGGCGGGGTCGGTGACCAGTCTGGGCGCCTACCACTGCGGCATCGAAAAGGTTGACGTCAAGGGCATCACCTCGCGCGGTGTGCTGCTGGATCTTGTTCGCCATCGCGGCGCGGACGTCTTTCTCGAACACGGAAACCCGATAACCCCGGAAGAATTGGATGATGTCGTTCGGTCGCAGGGGGTGACGATCGGGCGGGGCGATATCGTGCTGATCCGAACCGGCTGGTGGGCCAGGTTTCTCATGACCGGCAACAAAACGGAACCCTACTCCGGCCTGGATTGGCAGTGCGCTTCGTGGCTGCACGATCACGAGGTCGCCGCGATCGCGGCCGACAATCTCCAGGTCGAAGACCCCGTGTCCGGAGTCGAGGGAGTGTTTCTACCCTTCCACCTACTGACCCTGCGTGACATGGGGCTGACGCTCGGCGAGTACTGGGACCTGACCGCGCTGGCAGCAGATTGCGCCGCCGACGGAGTCTACGAGTTCCAGCTCATCGCGCCACCGCTGAGCATTGTTGGCGCCGTTGGCTCTCCAGTCAATCCTATCGCGATCAAGTAGAGAAGGCGGGCGATGGAGATTCATCGCAAAACCGTGCTGGTCGACGGTCTGGTAACCAGCTATCTGGAAGCCGGCGCAGGCGATCCGGTGGTAATGCTTCATGGTGGTGAGTTCGGTGCAAGCGCCGAACTCGGCTGGGAGCGCAACATCGCCGCCCTCGCCGCGCAGTACCGTGTGCTGGCGCCGGACCAGTTGGGGTTCGGGCAGTCGGCGAAGGTCATCGACTTCGTCGATGGACGGGGCATGCGGATTCGCCATGTGGCGCGCTTCTGTGAAGTGCTTGGCATTGGCTCGGCACATTTCATCGGCAACTCGATGGGCGCCATAAACCTGCTCACCGACACCACCTCGGATACGCCGCTGCTGCCGGTCCGCACCCTGGCGATCATCTGCGGGGGCGGACAGATCCAGCAAAATCGGCACTTCGACGCGCTCCAGCAGTACGACGCGACCCTGCACGCGATGCGACGCATCGTCGAGGCGCTGTTCTACAACCCCGGCTATCCGGCCGATGAACATTATGTGCGGCGCCGCTATGAGTCGAGCATCGCTCCCGGGGCATGGGAAGCCGTGGCGGCGGCGCGTTTTCGCCGTCCCGATGCATCTTCGCGGCCGTCCTCAACCCCGTCGACGGCCCTACCCTATGAGCGCATCAATGTGCCAACGCTCGTCGTCGAAGGGGGAGGCGACAAACTCCTTCCCACCGGCTGGGCCGCTGAGATCGCAGAACAGATCGAGGGTGCACGGTCGGTGGTGGTCGACGAGGCCGGCCACTGTCCGCAGATCGAGCAGTCGGCGGCGGTGAACGGGTTGCTACTGGATTTTTTCGGAAAAGTCTCAGCTCAGAGGATGTAGTCCAGACGGGTCTGCATCCCGGCTGCCTGGTGATAGGTGTTGTGGCAGTGCAACTGCCACAAGCCGGGGTTGTCGGCGACCAGGACCGCGTGGATTTTCTGCTTGGGAAGCACGATGATGGTGTCCTTGCGGGACCCGGCGCTGCCATCGGCGTTGATCATCTGGAAAGTGTGGCCATATAGGTGTATTGGGTGTACATCATCGTGGTGTTGTCGAACGCGATAGTCGGCCGCTGGCCCAGTCGTACATGCAACGGATTGGCCCTGTCGTAGGGCTCGCCGTTGATCGTCCATTCGTATTTAGCCATATTGCCGCCCAACACGACTGGCAACTCGAGGTTGGGCTCAGCCGGGCCTAAGTTGACCCGTCCTGCGGCAGTGAACATGTCGATGGTCCCCACCCGCTTGTTGAGTTCGGCCGGCTGAAATTGCGGGTCGGGTGGTCTGCCGGCTCCGGTGGAGAGCAGCGCGCGCGCCAGGTCGTTTTTACCTTCGGCGAGCGCGACGAGTGGGAAAACGCCGTCGGCGGCGGTCACAGTGACGTCGTAGCGTTCGGCCATGCCGATCAGCAAGGCGTCGACCTGGGTGGGTGCCATGGGGTAGCCGTCGGTATGGGTGACCGTCATCGAATGGCCGGCCAGCGCAACACGAAACGCGGTATCGGAGCCGGTGTTGATGAAGCGGATCCTGATTCGCTGGCCCGGTTTTGCGTTTGAAGGTGTTGGGAGCCGCGGGAATTCGGCCGTTGATCAGATAGTACTGGTAGTCGGTATCTCCGGCGTCGCCGCCGAGCAGGTCGCTGGTACCGACGCTGCCCCCTTGAATCTCTGGCATACCCGGCATCCCGGCGCTCGGGGTCGTACCGGTCGTCCCGCTGGTGTCTGTCGTCCTGGTCGTCGAAGTTGGCGAGGTCGTCGCGGTTGACGAGGTTGACGGGGTCGCCCCGGGCCCACTGGATTTAGGGGCGGTCAGCTCGCCGTAGAGTTGTTGCGGAGATTTGCCGACCCGTCAGTCCAATCATCCATGACGACCATCCATTCCGCGTCATAGCTGCTCTCGTGCGGATCGTCGATGATGACCGGCAGATAAAGCCCCATGTCTTCTTCGAGGCCGACGTGCGGATGACCCCAGTAGGTCCCCGAATCCGGGGCGGAGAACCGGTAAGTGAAGTCTTGGCCGGCATCGA
>JBEKNM010000023.1:0-16976 GCA_049522835.1 Mycobacterium sp. | reverse complement strand
CCCGGCCCGCGGTCTGCGCAATACGTTCATCGACACTCACGAAGCGCAAGCTCCGTTCGGTTATCCCGCTATTCACTACCTGACCAGTCCCCTGCGCAAAGCCGCTGCTGCGGCAGGGAAGCCGGACTACGTCCACCTGTGGGCAGGCACCGGGTACCGGCACGCCACCGCCGAACCCACGTCGGAAATTCTGCGGCGACTGGCTTCTGACCTGTGATCGAGGGTCATCGTGCTGCGGACACGTCAGGCCGCGTTGGAACGACGGTCCGTGCGCCCGCGGGTATCAGTCGACCATAGATGGCCACAGTCTTTGCATTGCAGGTGCACTTGCGTGCCCTCGTTGCTCAGGAGGTACTGCCAATGGTCAGCGCAGTTCTTTGTGCTCCGGCAGTCCCCGCATTGGGCGCCGTGATCACAGCTGGGGCAGGGCAGCCATGCGCGCCTGCCCCGGTCGGCGGTCGGGTCAATCGGCGACACGATTCACCGTCCGATCGGGCAGCACCCGGGCGCTGACAAGCTCGTCGTAGATCCGCTGCTGCTCCTCGTCGAGGTCGGAGTACAGCATGTCGTAGGCCTTCTCTTCCTCGGCCAGAACGGCGGTCGGATCCCAGTCATCGCCGATGGCCTCCAGCACCGCACTGCGGCGTCGTGCTTCATCCAAGGTCAGGTCGTAGGCGAATTCCAGGTCGCGCATCGCGTTAGCGTTCACGGTGGTGGTTAGCCTGAGCAATGACCTACGTCACGTTTGCCGGTTGAGTTGCGTCACAGTCTGCGCAGCTCCTGTTGCTGCGCGTGGGTAAACGTCGCACCAACCGGGTCGGCGTCTAGAGCCGGCTACGCAACGCAATCACACCGGGCTTGTCGATGTCGAACCACAGCACTGATGGTGGTGGAACGAGCCGAAACGGGTAGCCGTCCAGGCCGCAGCCGAGGTGCAGAACAACCGCGTCGGCATGACGCTGCAGGAATGCAGCGCACCGGTCGTCGAGCTGCTTGGCGCGCAACGTGACGAGGTACCGGTTCGTTGCCGGCACCGAGGACCGATGTATTCGCTTGAAGTCGTAATCAATCCGCTCAACCGCCTCCGCGGCCGCATGATCACCCAAGATTGAGTGGTGCGAACGGCTTTCGTAGGCGCGCAGGTACAATGTGACCAGATTCGTCCATTCCACCGAGCCCCACCGGACCGAGCTGAAGTCAACTTTGTCCGCCGTCACGATGACCTCTGAACTCCCAGCCGTCAGAATGCCTCTGGATCCCGCTGCACCTCGACCGGCACCGGATGGCGATACAAGCGCGACGCGTTCTCCCAGGTGAATTTGCGAATCGCGTCCGGCGGAAGATCGCCGATTTCTTCGTGGATGGTTTGCTGGGTGTGCGGCCAGGTCGAGTCGCAATGCGGATAATCGGCTTCCAACATGATGTTGTCCATACCAATTCGGTCCCGCTGCACGAACGACGACTTGTCCTCCACCGCGCAGAACCAGAAGTTGCGGGTGAAAACCTCTGCGGGAGTCAAGCTCTCACCCAGCGCCTGCCAAGTTCCATACATCTCGTGGTAGCTGAGCATGTGGTCGAGGCGGTCCAGTAACCCGGCAACCCAGCCGATTCCGCCTTCGGACAAACAGATCTTGAGGTCAGGGAGCCTGCTGGGCAGCCCGGAATACAACCAGTCGACGGCCGCCGAAATCGTATAGGCGAAGAACAGCACACCCTGCACATCGGGCGGCGCGTCCTCGGTGGTGGACGGCGACGAACCCGAAGACCCGATGTGAAGATTCACGACGGTGCCGGTCTCGGCACACGCTGCCATCATCGGATCCCAGTGGCCTGAGTGAATGCTCGGGAATCCGAGCATCGCTGGATTCTCGCTGAAGGTCACGGCGTGAAAACCCCGCTCGGCGTTCTCGTAGATCATTTTGGCCCCGAGCTCGGGGTCAAGGAGCCACGGCAACTGGCAAGGAATGATCCGTTCGGGATACGAACCCGCCCAAACCTCAAGGTGCCAATCGTTCCATGCGCGGACTGAGGCCAACGCCAGGTCGTGATCGGTGGTCACCTGCTGCAGCCGCTGGCCGGCGAAGCCCGGCAAGAAGGACGGGAAGTTGAGCGATGCGTAGATGCCGTTCAGGTCCATGTCCTGAACGCGTGCATGGATATCCCATGCACCCCTGCGCATTTCGTCGAATCGGACCGGCTCGAAGCCATACTCTGATACCGGCCGACCGACCACGGCGTTGAACCCGACGTTGGGCAATTCCCGACCGTCATAGACCCATGTCTGTCCGCCGTTCTCGGTGTCTACGACCTTGGGCGCCCGGTCGGCGTATTTGCGCGGAAGACGACCGGTGAAGGTATCCGGGGGTTCGACGATGTGATCGTCGGCGGAGATCACCGTGTAGCGGCGGCGCGCCCGAGGCGGGTCGGGCAGAAACGTCACCGTTCGTTCCTCGCCGGTGTTGGCGGTGGTGAAGTTCAGGTTTGCGGCCAGCTCGTCGATCGATTTCATTTCTCGACAATCTCCTTGCGTGCCCTACGACGTGATCTGCTCAGCTCAACACATCGGGATCAGCTTTGATGGTCATCCGAGCCGCCCCCGCCCAGTACACATCGGCGGCCCGTTCAATAAGCGAACGTTGCATGCCCGCCATGTCCGACCAGTTCATCGTGACCGGGTCCTTGCCGGTCAGCATGACGTCATAGGCCAACTTGCAAACCCGCTCGATCGATGCCGCCCGGTAGACCGCCTCGGCCAGGGTGTGTCCGGTCGCTATGACGCCGTGGTTGGCCAAAATGGTGAGGTTGGCGCCTCCGATGCTGGCCGCGAGATCCGCCGCGCGGGAGGGGCTGTCGACTTCGCCGTCGTAGGTCTCGACCAGGCACAGGTCATCCAGGAACAGCGAACCGGTCTGATGCACCAATTCGGGCAACCTGCCCAACGCGGCAAGCACGCAGGCGTAATACGGATGGTTGTGAATCACCACCCTGGCGTCCTCGCGGGCACGATGCAGTTCGGTGTGGATGTGAATCGCCGGTGTGACGTCCCAACGACCGCGGATCACCCGCGCATCGCTGTCCACCACGCAGATATCCGAGGCGGTGAGTTCCTGCCACCACAGACCCCATGGATTGACGAACATGTCCGTTTGTCCGTCGAGTTGCCAGGTGATGTGTCCAGCCATGTTCTCCGCGAACCCAGTGGCGGCAAGGTGGCGGAAGGCGACGGCGAGTGCCTGCTCATTGGACAGCTCGACTCCGATCGGCGGCACCACCGACGGCGCCCAGACCTCCAAGCCACCTCGCCGTGCGTTAGGAGCGTTCATCATCGACCTCCATCCTTGCTCGAATATCCTCGCGAAGCTGGCCTTTGGCAACCTTCCCCCCGGACGACCGGGGTAGTTCGTCGACAACGATCAATCGTTCGGGCAGCAGCTCTTTGGAAACTCCTAGCGACAACAGATGCTCCACGAGCTCGGGTAGCGTGATAGCCGCAGAATCGACGAGTTCAGCGTAAAGACACACCTTTTCGCCGAACACCGAATCGGGCATCGCGACCGCTGCCGCTACCGCGACCGACGGGTGGGTCATCACGGCGTCCTCGACTTGCGATGCGCTGATGTTCTTGCCGCCGCGCAGGATGAAGTCGGAGGTTCGGCCGGTGACGCTTAGGTAGCCCTCCGCGTCGATCTCGCAGATATCGCCCATGCGCATCCACCCGTCGCGGGTGAACAGCTTGTCGTGGTCGGTGCCGCCGAGATAGCCGAGACTGGTCGCCGGACCTCGGCAGGCGGGCTGGCCCCGCCCGGTATCGGTGACGTCCTGATCGCCGTCGAAGAGTCGGACCGCCATTTCCGGCACGATCCGCCCGCCGGTGCGCAGTCGACGTTCCAATGAGTCGTGCACTGTGGTCGCGCTGAGCATTCCGGTTTCATTCGAGCCGTAGAACTGTAGGATCTTGGCGCCGGTGAGTTCCTCGAACTCGGCGGCCGGCCGATACGGCAGCGCCTCCCCGCCCGCGAAAACGACGCGCAACGAGCTCAGGTCGTAATCGCGGCGTGCGTTGTCGGCCATCAGCATCGTCAATTGCGTACTGACACAGCACAACACAGTGACCTTGTGCCGGGCTATCGCCTCACACGCCGCCTTGGTGGTGAAACGCTGCATCAGCACCGCAGTGGCACCGAGGTAGATCGGAGTCGTATGGCTGGTCCAAATTCCGAACCCGAACGGCGTCGGGATGACAGGCAAGAAGACGTCGTCCGATGTCAGTAACCCGTTGGCGACGGCCTTCTGGTGAAAGTAATACCAACGGTTCTGTGTGTGCACGACGCACTTGGGCAGGCCCGTGGTTCCGGATGTTGAGTTGATGAGAAAGACGTCGTCGGGGCCGAGTTCGGCCGCGACGCCCAGGGGCTTGGGCGTCGCGGCGACGTCGAGCCAGGGCGCGCCCGCCTCTTGGCCTAGGACCAGCAACAACATTTCCGGGGCCACGCCCGCCGCCTGCTGCGCGGCATCGCTGCGCTGGGGATCGGTGATCAGGATCTTCGGCGCAGAACTGCGCAGTAGCGCCGCGATCTCACGGATGCCGGCGCGCGCCCCGAGCCCGATGACGACGGCACCGCAGCGCTCGATTGCGACGAACAGCACGTGGATGGCGGTCGAGTCGCCATGCCACACCGCAACCCGATCACCGCGCACTATGCCGGCGCCTGCCAGCTGCGCCGCGAGACTGCTCGCTGCAGAGTCGAATTCACGCCAAGTCAGCGTGATGCCGGGATGGTCGATGTAGGCAGGACGGTCTGGTAACAGTTCGGCGTTACGACGTACCGCGTCGGACAGGGTCGAGTCGGACCACCAGCCGGCGGCACGAAAGCGGGCCGAGTCCTCGTCGGTGAAAGCCGGCGAGCCCAGGGTGTCCAGCCCACCGGCGCTCATAACGCAGATGATAGGGAATCGACCCCGCTGCCGAAGCGGCTACGGGCTCGGCGCGCCAGGAGCGGGTTGATGATCGTTGGTAGGAGCCGGATGGTGATGCGGGATAGTGCCAGGACAGGTGATGCCACGAATGCACCCGCAGTTGAGCCCGATGATGCAGGCGCCTCCGCCCACGGGTTGTACCGGTAAGGCGCCGCCGCCGCTACCTCCAGTGGCACCCCCCGAAGTGGTCGGCGATGGCGCCCCCAACACGGTCGAGGAGGGGTTGTTTGCGCTGCTCAGTGACGCGCCTGCGCGATCAACACCGCATCCGAGCGCTAAGGCAACCACGGCCGCACCACCACACCATGCGGCTGCCATCCTGGCTCTGCGATTCATCACTCGGTCGATAGTAATTCGTCTGAGCAGAGTGCGCATAAGCCACACGGCCGCCGCCGTTGAACGGTTTTCCAGATTGACGCTGGCGTGGAGAACCTCGAGAGAGCGTGTCGCTACCGTCGATCTCGATGCGAACTCCGCCCTTATCATCACCGAATAAGCATCGCGCGGACCGATCAGCGCAGAAGGCGGTCGCAATGAAAACCACATCGGTAGCTCAATTGTGGCCGGGACTGCTGGTCGGCGCGGTCGCCGGCGCCGCCGGCACCACCACGCTCAACGTGATCACCTACCTGGACATCGCGGTACGTGGCCGGTCGGCGAGTACAACGCCGGAAAGGACCGTCGAAGCCATGGCGAGGCTGTTTCACCTCACGCTTCCGGGCAGCGGTGACATTCTCGCAAACCGAATCTCAGGCCTCGGCGCGCTCACCGGGTACGCGGCAGGCATCGGGATGGGCCTGATCCTCGGGTTGGCCTACGCGCTTGGCTGGCGGCCTGGGCTACTCGTTAGCACTCTGGTCGCGATGGTCCTGGCGCTGGTTGGCACCAACGGACCAATGACCGTGCTCGGGGTCACCGACCCGCGGACCTGGGGCCTCGTCGGGTGGATCAGCGATCTGATTCCGCACTTCGGATACGGGGTGGTGACCGCCCTCGTATTGCATTACTTCTATCCAGTCTGCCGGCTGTCCTCCGAGGCGCGACGCTCTGAAACGGCCGGGGCAGCCCGATAGCCGTCACGCGTTGTTGGGATCGGTAGCCACGCATGCGGTTTCCACTTGCCAGATGACCTTGCCAATGAACGTGGCCACCGGCAGCGAACGACAAGAAGGAACCCGCGAATGAAAACCAAGGTTTTGGTGCTGTTGTCGGGAGGGATGGTTGCGCTACTTCTCCTGTCGCGCTATTTCGCACTAAGCCGGGCCCGCCTCCCGTTGGGGTGGATGCTCTATTTCGGGCTGCCGATCACGGCGGCCGGCGTGGTAATTGCGCTGCGGCTCGCCAACCTCAGCGCGGGATGGGGCGCCAAGACCGACCACTTGGACAACTACAACCAAACCGGAGTGCGACCACACGCGCCGCTAGCGCCTTCGCAGCCCGCAGTCCCGGTTTCCGAGCGCCTCAGGGAGCTTCAGGCCCTGCACGACAACGGCGCGATCTCTGACACGGAATACCACGCACGGCGTATTCAAATCATCTCCGAGATGTGAAGCCGTCTACAGCTAGCCCTGGACGGTGGGGCGGATGGTGATGTCTCCGATTTCCACGTCGTCGGGCTGTTCGATGGCAAACGCGATGGCTCTGGCGACCGCCCCCGGCGGGAGACCGAAGGCGCTCATGTTGGTTCGGATCTGCGCGCGCACCGCTGCGTCGTCAATCGAGCTGTCAAGTTCGGTATCGACGAATCCCGGCGATATCGATGTAGTTCGCAGCACGCCGTCGGTCGATTCCTGCCGCAGAGCCTCCATGAGAGTGCGGACGGCGTTCTTGGTTGCCGCGTACACCGCCATGGTGGGCACAATCTTCAATCCGGCGGTGGACACCGTCGTGACGAAGTGACCCCGGCCCTGTCGACGAAACACCGGTAGTGCCGCGGCGATCCCGTGTAACACCCCGCGCAGGTTGACGTCGATCATCGCCGACCATCCATCGACGTCCAGATCCGATATCGGCCCGATCTTGCTGACGCCGGCATTGCTCACCAGCACATCGAGGCGACCAAACTCATCGATGGCGCTACTGACGAGCCGCTCGAGGTCTGCATGACGGGCGACGTCGGTCCGACAGGTTCGGGCCTCTCCCCCGTGGTCGCGTATCTCGAGCGCGACCTGATCGAGGCGCTCGGTGCGGCGAGCGCCAAGGATCACTCGCGCCCCGCCCGCGGCAAGCAGACGCGCAGTAGCCTCACCGATCCCGCTGCTTGCTCCGGTGACGGCCACGACTTTGCCTTCGATACCAGTCATCTCGATCCTTTCGTGTCGGCCCGGCCGATCACACTATTGTCGAGTCACAAGGCGGCACCCGCGGTGTGTCGCACTAGAGCTCCATCGGTCTCGTATTGTCGGTGTGTGCTTGTTGGTTTGCTGCTCGCTCTGGGCTGCTCAGTGTGTTACGGCACGGCGACGGTGCTGCAAGCTGTGGCGACACGATCAGTGGAAGCCGGCGATGGCTCGGGTGTCGACGCTGTGTTGCTGTTGCGTGCCGCCCGGCAGTGGCGCTATCTCGCCGGTATCGGCCTGGACAGCCTCGGATTCGTGCTCCAGGTGCTGGCGCTGCGCTTGGTGCCGATATATGTCGTTGCTGCCGCGTTAGCCGCCTCGATCGCAGTCACCGGCGTCGTTTCCGCATGGGTGCTCTCGGCACGGCTGTCATCGGCAGAGTGGACCGCCGTCGCGGTGGTCTGCGGGAGCCTGGCGATGCTCGGCATCGCCGCCGGACCGGAAGGCTCCCAGCACGGCCCCGCTGGACTCGGCTGGGGGCTGTTGGGCGTTGCAGCCGCGGTATTCGTCGTCGGTGCCGCAGCAGGTCGACTGGGCGACGGCCCGCGCGCGCTGGCCCTGGGCCTCGCCTCCGGAACCGGCTTCGGTGTGGTCGAGATCAGCGTGCGCCTGGTTGACCCGATCGATCCCACCAAAGCCGCTTTCTACACCAATCCGGCCGTATATGCGGCGGCCGCCGGCGGGGCCGCCGGGTTCCTGTTGCTCACATCTGCCTTGAATCGAGGATCAGTGACCACGGCCGTCGCCGGGATGGTTGTCGGTGAAACGATTGCACCCGCGCTCGTCGGAGTGCTGTGGCTGGGTGACCGCACCCGCGACGGCCTTGGCTGGATGGTTATCGCGGGATTCGTTGTAGCAGTGGCCGGCGCAATGGTGCTGGCCCGATTCGGCGAAGCGCCCAGTCCTGCCGAATCGGGCCAAGCCGCCACCTAGGTCACGACGGTAGGTGTGCCGCGGCTGTCGGCCTGCTCGATACTCTGGCTGTAGGTCGTGCCGCGCGCTGGGCGCGTCCACAGCACGCCGCCCTGCGCGCTGACCCCGGCGGCGATCAGCTCACGTTTGAGGATCTTGTTGGTAGCCGTTGCCGGCAGATCATCGTTGATACGCACATGGCGCGGCCACGCCTTGGGCGACAGATCGGGTTGAGAAGCCAAGAACTCCTCGAAATCAGCGGGCTCCAGCCGCATTCCGTCACGAAGTACGAACGCGGCCATCACCTGGTCACCGACCCGGTCGTCGGACACGGCGTAGACCGCTAACTGGCTGACCTGCGGCAGTCGCTCCAGGATCCGCTCGATCGGCGCCGCCGCCAAGTTTTCGCCATCCACTCGCATCCAGTCGGCAGTGCGGCCGACGAGGTAGATCCAGCCCTGCGCGTCGCGGTAGGCCAAATCGCCGGCCCAGTACATGCCGTGGCGCATGCGCTCAGCCGTCGCGGCCGGATCGTTGTAGTAGCCGGCGAACGGACCCGCACCCTGGGTGTTGACGAGTTCACCAACGGCCTCTTCAAAATTGGCCAAGGCACCGGTTTCGTCGAACTCCGCGACCGCGCACTCCTTCAGCGTCGTCGGGTTGTAGATGCTCACTCCGGCATAGGGTTTCCCGATCGAGCCGGGCGGGGTGCCGTCCTCTCGGACAACGATCACCGCGAACTCGCTCGAGCCGAAGCTGTCGATCACGCGGCATCCGAAACGCCTTGCGAATTCGGCGATATCGCGATCGGTGGCCTCGTTGCCGAACGCCACCCGCAGCGTCGTTTCGGCATCGTCGGGGCGTTCGGGAGTGGCAAGGATCAAAGCCAAGGGTTTGCCGACGTAGCTCATGTACGTCACCCGGTAGCGGCGCACATCGTCGAGGAAGCGTGACGGCGAAAACCGGGCCGGGACCATCGTGGCGCCACTGCCGATGGCGACCCCCCACCCCGCGGCGACGCCGTTGGAGTGAAACAGCGGCATCGACAGGTAGCAGACGTCATCGGCGGTGATGTCGTACTGAAAGATCAGGCTGGCGCCGCACATGATCGCCATCCCGTGTGCGAACCGGACGGCCTTGGGATCTCCGCTGGTGCCGGAGGTGAAGATCATCATCAGGGTGTCGGCGGCGACGACCTCGCGGTGGGCGACCAGAGGTGGCGCTGCGGCTACCGCGCGGACATAGTGCGTCCCGTCCACGTCGAAAACCTGAATCCCGTCGAGATCGAAGCCGTCCAGCAAGGGCAGGTGTTCGCGGTCGATGAGAAGTATCTGACAGTCGGACTTTCTGATGTCGGCCAGCAGGCCGGCGCCGCGCCGGGTGGTGTTGATACCGCAGAGCACGTAGCCGCCGAGCGCGGCGGCGGCCATGGCGCGAAGCATCGCTGGGGAGTTGGTGAGCAGGGCACCGACATGCAGCGGACGCGTCGCGTCGGCGAGCGTGATCATGGCGGCCGCCTCGGCCTCGGCCTCCGCCAGGTGCTCTCGCCAGGTCCAGATCCGGTCTCCACAAGCGAGAGCGGGGCCATCGTCATGCCTGCGCTGCCTCAGGAGCTGCTGAACTGTCTCCACTGTCTCCACTTCCTCTTGGCCGTTCGTCTGGGGCTGGTCGACGATCTGCTGTAGGTCACCGCAGATCAAGTCCCGGGCTCTGGCCGCCGGAGCGAAGGATTGGATCGTCATGAAGCCGTGGAACAATCCGGGAAAGTCACGGTGCACGACGCGCACCCCTGCGTTGCGTAACCGGTGTGCGTAGTCACACCCCTCGCTGTGCAGCGGATCCAGTCCGGCGGTGACGATCACTGCAGGCGGCAGGCCGGCATGAGAATCCGCGCGAGCCGGAGCCACCAGGTAGGGCGGATCCAAAAGCTCTTCGCCGCCGAGGTATTGCCGCCAGTACCACTGCATCGCGGCGCGGGTGTTGAAGTATCCGCTGCCGTAGCGGCGGTAGCTGTCCGTCTCGAATGAGGGATCGATCGCCGGGTAGAGCAAGAGCTGCGCGGCCGGCTGGGTGACTGCTCGGTCGCGGCAGAGAATGGCGGACACCGCAGCCAGATTACCGCCGGCGCTGTCCCCGGCGATCGCGATGCGTGTTGGGTCAATGCCCAGATCGGCTGCGTGCTCTGCCACCCAGCAGAACGCTCTAAAAGCGTCGAGTGCGGCCGTTGGTGCGCGGTGTTCGGGGGCCAGGCGGTAGTCGACCGATACAACGACGGCCTGGCTGCCGCGTGCCAGGGCACGGCTGAATCCATCGTGGGATTCGATGTCGCAGAAGACGAACCCGCCACCGTGGCAGAACACGATCCCGGGCCGGTTATCGGGTCGGTCGCCATGCGGGTAGTAGATGCGCACCGGGATAGCGCCGTCCGGGCTCGGTACTGAAGTGTCGACGGTGCTGCGGACGTCCGCCGCGTTGTTGACCGGGACGCGCCGTTGGGCTACCGCGGCGCGCGCCTGCCGGCCGGTCATGTTCTCCACACGAGGGAAGCCATCGTTCAGCTGGTCCAACATCGCCCGAACGACCTCGTCCATGTGGCCCTCCGGCCTTACCGTTGGTCCGGTCATGCCGGCCGGTACTTCAGCAGGGTGATTCCAGTTTCAGGCAGATCGCAGAACACCGGCCTGACGTGCATCCCGATCCGAATGTCGCTGGGGTCGACCTCGACTAGTTCGGTGCTGATCCTGGGCCCGGCATCCCACTGCACCACCGCCAGTAGCTGCGGGAGCGCGTCGGCCCAGGGCGGACCGGTGGGCCGGCGAGCGACGGTGTAAGTGTACAGCGTTCCGGCACCGTCGATTTCGCGCCATTCAAGGTCATCAGCCAAAGTACCCGGAGCCAGGGTACGCGGATAGAAGACGTAGCGGGCCAGAGAAGGCGAGTACTGCACCAGGATTCGGTGCTGCGCCAGGCCGTCCCAGAAGGGCCGGGAGACCGGGGTCGGCTCGGGAATGGGGCGGAGTTCTTTGGTCAAGGTCAGTCCCCCCGCATCAGCAACGCGACCTGCTCGCTCATGATGCCGCCGTTGCCGGTGACAAAGGCGGTGTTGCAGTCCGGCACCTGTGCGTCGCCGGCCCTGCCCATGATCTGACGCGCACCGTCGACGACGTGGTGCATGCCGCCGGCCATGCCGGCCTGCCCGAAGGACAGTTGACCGCCGGCCGTGTTGAGGGGAAAGTCGCCGCGGTGGGTTAAGTCGTGCTCGGTAATCCACGACATGCCTTTGCCTTTGGCGCAGAAGCCGGCGTCCTCCAGGCTCATCAGCACCGTAATGGTGTAGCAGTCGTAGATCGAGGCGGCATCCACATCGGATCGGCTCAACCCCGCCATCACGAACGCTTTGTCGGCGGCGCGCGCGATCGGCGTGCGCAGCAAGTCGTCCGCGTAGGTCGGGGTCTTGAAGGCAATGTGTTCACCGAAGCCGGTGATCCAGACTGGGCGATGGCGGCTTCGACGCGCGATGTCGGCATTGGCGATCAGGACGCCGACTCCCCCGTGCACGCGCATCACCGTTTCGAGCATGTGGATCGGGTCGGCGATCATCGGGCTGCCCAGCACGTCATCGATGGTGATCGGAGCACCGTGGAACACCGCGCCCGGATGCGCACATGCGTTGGTGCGTTGGTCAACTGCGATCTTGGCGACGGCGGCGGGGTCGTAGCCGAACTCTGCTGCGTAGCGCTGAGCAATCTGCGCGTACGGCGCGTTCTGGCCTACGTTGCCGTGCGGGATCTCAAACTCGGCCTGCGGCGACCCGTAGTTGTTTGACGACGCCCCATACCAATTCGGGCCAGACGGTGAGCTTCTCTGCGACTGTGGCAGCGATGCCGACCCGGGCACCACTGCCAACGCCGCGTCGCAGACGCCCAGCTCCACGGCGGCGGCAGCCCGCCACACCATTCCCGCGGACGTGGCCCCGCCAAGGTCTACTCGCTCACCGAAATCCAAAGCCAGACCGAGGTACTCACACAGAGTGGCGGGTGCGAACATTGCCGACTCGGCGACGCCGTGGGTGAGCAGCCCGTTGATGCACGCGGGGTCAATGCCCGCGTCCTCGACGACCATCTTCGCCAGCAGCGCGTACTGGTCCAGGGTGAACAGCGGTGGTCTGGTCGGACGGCGTTCGGCGGGCAACTCCGCGATGCCGACTATGGCCGCTTCGCCACGCAGCCCAGTCACGACGACGTCCCGCGTCGGGGTAGCTCGACGGTCGCTGTTCCCGGCATCAGTACGGTGTCATCGCGGCGCCCGGCGATGTCGAGATCCACCAGTCCGGCGCCGCCCTCGGTGAGGCGTTTGCCGGTGACCTTCCCACTGAAGGTGAGTAGCTCACCGGGGTATGCGACCGCGCGGTTCTGCACCGCGAAGGACACCAGACGTCCCCGTCCACCGATCCAGTCGCCGATCGCGCGGGCGAGCAGCGCCGCCTGGAGCGGACCTTGGACCAATACGTCGTCGTAGCCTTCGGCTTTGGCCCACTGTTTGTCGTAGTGAATGCGGTGACCGTTATAGGTGGCGGCGCTGAAGAAGAACAGTTGCGTTTCATCGACCGTGACGGTGAGTGCCGGCATCTGCGCGCCCATGTCGATGTCTTCGTAAAACACCTGTTCGTCGCTCATGACGCTCCTAGGGTCGGGCAATTATCGATGTCGACGCTTCGGCAACCAGATCGCGGTGCTGGTTGCGGTACACCGTGTGCCAGGTGACCAGGACGAATTTGCCAGAGCGGCCATGCTTTTCAACGATCGACTCGATGGTGCGCACCATTTCGATTTCGTCGCGGTGATAGGCAGATAGGTGAAAGGTGAAACTCTCCCCGCCGGCCATTCGCTTGGGTGCGCGGGGAAAAGCAAGACTGCCGGAGACCGCTCCGGAGGAACCGTCGGCGCGAAGTGCGTCGAGACGCGTGACACCGAGCACCGCGTACTGCAGAAAAATCGGCGGGCAAATGATGTCGCGAAAGCCGTTGGCCCGGGCATACTCCGGATCGAAATACAACGGGTTGTGGTCACCGACCGCCGCTGCCCAGCGCTGCCAATCGCGCTGGTTCACCTCGCCGGTGGCTGAGGCGGCGACGGTGCCCACTCGTGAAGCCGATTCGGCGTCGATCAAGGTGTCCCCGTTCACCTGCGCTCCCTTTCGTCCATGCTTTCCTCCAGCCACGAGGCGGCGACGTCAGCTCCTCCCCCAAGGGTGGAGCCGAGCCTGGCCCGTTCGGTCCACAGATGTAGATCGGTCTCGGTCACGTAACCGATCCCGCCGTGCAGTTGGTGCGCATCCAGGGTTATCAGCCTGGCGGCGGTGGCCGCGTGCATGCGCGCGATGGCGGTTTCCCTGGTCGCTATGTGTCCGCGCGCTATCCGACAGACCGCCGAGTGCGCAGCCAATCGCGCTGCGGCCAAGGCGATGTGCATGTTCGCGATCAGATGTTGGGCCGCCTGAAAGGATGCGATCGGGCGGCCGAACTGGTGGCGCAGCTTGGTGTAGTCCACCGTGTGATCCAAAACGGCCTGCCCGACCCCGACCAGGTCAAGCGACCCTAATACCACCGCCGTATTGGCCACTCGACGCAGCGAAGGCTCGCTATCGCCGTCGCCGAGCAACCCGTCGGCGGTGACGGCCACGTCGGCAAAGCCCACTGTGAACGCCGGGTGCCCGCCCGCCATCGCCAGCTGTTCCGTACTCAGGCCGGGCGCGTGGGCGTCAATGATGAAGACCAGCGTTTGACCGCTTGTCGTGTCTTTGGCGGAAACCACGATGAGGTCGGCGATGTCGGCGTCAGCGACGTAGTCCGCTGTTCCGGTCAGCCGCCAACTGCCGGCCGCGGCGGGATTGGCCTGTAGCACCGGCGCGATGACTGCCGCGTCGCGGGCGGTGTACAACGCTGTGGTGCCGCGAGCGCTTCCGCTGGCCAGCGCGGGAAGCCATGCGGCCTTGGCGGCTGGGGGCCCTAGCTGGTCGATCGCCAGCGCGGTTAGAACGGTGCTGTGCACCGTCGTCGGGCACAGTGCACGACCGGCCTCGGCATAGAAGACCGCGACATCGTCAAGCGAACCGCCGGAGCCGCCGTACTCCTCACCGATGGCGAGCCCGAATACCCCGGCCTCGGCCAGCGCCTTCCACAGCGTCGAGATGCTCCGGTCTGCGCCCGGCTCGGCAAGTGCGCGCACCAAACTCACCGGGCACTCTGCCGACAACAGCGCACGCAAACTCAAGGCGAATTCGCGTTGTTCAGAGGTGAGTATCGCTTTCACTGCTACCCGCTAACGTCCATATGACGGCATCCCGTGGCCGCGCTGGGCGATGATGTCACGCAGCACCTCGTTGGTGCCGCCGCCGAAACGCATCAACGGCGCGGCGCGGTAGAGCCGTTCGAACTTGCCTGCCAGCGGGGCGTCGTGGCTGCGGTGCGCCAACAACCCGTCCGGGCCGAGCAGATCGAGCGCCAAATCGGCGATGCGCTGGCGTAGCTCACTGGTGAAGATCTTCTCGACGCTGACCTCTACGGTCGGGATGACGCCGCTGTCCAGGATCGACGCTGCCTCATAACCCATCAAGGTGGCCACCTCCACATCGGCCTCGGCTTGCGCCAGCCGCCGGCGAAGGGCCGTGCTGTGGGCAGGCACCGTACCGTCACGCAGCGGGCGCCGGGCGAGTTCGTGCAAATCATCGAGTGCGCGGCGCAGATCGCCTGCATTGGTCAGCGCGCCACGTTCCAGATCGAGTGCGCCGGTGATGTACGTCCAGCCCCGGTTGACCTCACCGATCAGGTTGGTCAGTGGCACGCGCACGTCATGGAAGTGCACCTCATTGGTTCGATAGCCCGACCAGGCGTACAGCGGGCGGATCTGGACTCCCGGGCTGTCGATCGGGACGATGATTACCGAAATGCCCCGATGCCGAGCACTATCGGGATCGGTGCGTACGCAGAGCCACTCGTGGGTGGCCCGCTGGGCGCCGCTGTTCCAGATTTTGCTGCCGTTGATCACCCATTCCTGGCCAACGCGCACCGCACGGGTGCGCAGATTGGCCAAGTCGGTTCCGGCCTCTGGCTCCGAATAGCCTACCGCGCAAATTATTTCACCCTTGGCGATCGGCGGCAGCCATTCGGTTTTGTTCTGCTCGGTGCCGTGCCGCATGATCATCGGCGCTACAGATGTGACCGTCAGATCGGGTCCGGGCACGCCCCAGTATTCAAACTCGGTCATCAACAGGTGCTGGTGAACGGCGCCGAGCCCCAGGCCCCCGTATTCGCGCGGCCAGTTCAGCCCGAACCAGCCTTTCTCGCCGATCTTGCGGCGAAACCGCGCTACCTCCCCGCCGGGGAACTCCAGATCATGCTGGGCGAGTTCGGTTCGTAGCTCTGGGGTGACGTTGTCACGCAGGAATTCGCGAACCTCGGCCAGCCACGCGCGCTGCTCGACGTCGAGTTCGAAATCCATTCCAGTGCCCACCCAACCTTTCGCCAGGCCGCACCAGCGTAACGCCACGGCGAAATCGGGCCCGTCATTTCGCCCTGACGTTACGCTCGGCGCATTTTTTCCGATTTCGAGCCATCCGGTCGGGGTTGTTCTCCGAACCACTAGCGACCGACAGTTGTGGCGGCCTACGCCGCCACGGAGATAGGAAGCGGTGTCTTGATGGGAAGCCCGACGTTCACAACCGTTGCCGCGACGGACGGTCCACCACAACTCAGAGCTTGCAACCGCTACTTGCTCGTCCATGCAATGGTCACGTTTGTGATGTTCATCGTGGTTGTGTTCGCGGCGTGGGTGTTCGTGGCCTCGATCATCGCGCCGCCCAGCTCGACCGTTCCGGGACCGGACGCTAGGCCTTGAGTCCTGCCTCGACCCGGGTGCTCCTGGCCAGATCGAGCAGCCGGATGACGGCCGGGTCCACCTGCGGACGGTGCACCGCGACGATGCTGCTGACGATCCTGGGCGGGTGGCCGGCAAGAGGCCGGTAGACCACCTCGGGATGGTGCATGGCCGCGACCTGCTCGGGAACTACTCCGGCGGCAAGTCCAGCAATGGGATAGGCAATCATTGCGGCCAGTTCGTCGGTATAGGCCACGATGCGGGGCGTGATCCCGGCTTCGCGAAGCGCGGTGTGGATCTGGGCGGACAATTCGGGAAGCGACTCCGGCGACGGAATGACGAGCGGCTCATCGCGCAGGTCGGCCAACGTCACCGCGGACTTTTCGGCCAGGCGGTGCCCCTTGGGCAGGACCACCATTGATTTTTCCAGGCCGACTTCGCTGACGACCAGGCCGTCGACGCCTTCGATAGGCCCACGAGCGAAGGCCATATCCAGTTGGCCGGACCGAACGGCATCGAACATGTGCGGGGGCCGCGTCTGCACCAGGCGCAGCGTCAGCTCGGGCAGGGCAGCAGCGCTCGCACGTAGTAAATCGGGTGCGAAGCGGTAGGCCATGCTGATCACAAAACCGATGTCGACGACGCCCACTAGTCCGGCCGCGACTCGTCGCGTCCGCCGGATGGCTGCCTCGTGCGCAGCACTCAGGCGTTCGGCGTCCGCTCGGAACGACCGGCCGGCAGCGGTCAACTCGACCCCTCGGGCGGTGCGGTCAAACAACTTCACCCCCATGGTGCGCTCGAGTCGCTGGATCGCCTGCGTCAGCGGAGGTTGAGTCATCGAGAGGCGTTGGGCGGCGCGGCCTATGTTGCGCTC
>JBEKNM010000022.1:0-17259 GCA_049522835.1 Mycobacterium sp. | reverse complement strand
GGTTCCGCGTCCTCGAGGTCCTCGGGATCGATGTCGGCGTCCAAATTATCGAGAACTTCGGCGGCGATGTCGTAGTCGAGCGCGGCGGTGGCGTCCGACAGCAGCAACCGAGTCCCAGAAGGCGCCGGGCGCACGATGACGAAGAATTCGTCGTCGACGTCGAGGAGGCCGAACACTGCGCCCGCGCTGCGTAGTTCACGCAGCTCCGTCTCGGCGGCCGTCAGACTCGTCAGCGACTTGGGGGCCATCGCAGTACAACGCCATTGGCCCTCTTCGCGCACGACAGCAACGCCGAAGCCGTCCGGCATGTCCGCGGACGGGCTTTGCGCTGAGGCCCGTTGTGCTCCCATGGGCGCCAACGGTAGTCCCTGACCAGACCCCTTGACCAGATAGATACAAGGAGCCGGCGCATCCGGAGGCACCGCCGGCCGCCGAACTGTGCCAACCTTGGAGTGTGGCAACGACAGCTGCGAAGACACCGGTGTGCGTGCTCGGCCTGGGGCTGATCGGCGGCTCGATAATGCGGGCCACAACAGCAACCGGCCGTCAAGTGTTCGGCTACAACCGGTCGGTAGAGGGCGCGCAAGGAGCCCGGGCCGACGGATTTGACGCCACAACCCAACTCACCGAAACGCTGTCCCGTGCCGCCGACACGGACGCATTGATCGTGCTGGCCGTACCGATGCCGGCATTGCCGGGCATGCTCGCCCACATCCGCGAATTGGCCCCTAGCTGTCCGCTGACCGACGTCACCAGTGTGAAAGGCGCAGTGCTCGACGCCGTCGCCGCCGCCGGGCTGGAGAAGCGATTCGTCGGCGGCCATCCGATGACGGGCACGGCGCAGTCGGGTTGGGCGGCCAGCCAGGCTGGGTTGTTCACCAGGGCCCCATGGGTGGTCAGCGTGGACGACAATGTCGACCCCACGGTGTGGTCGATGGTGATGACGTTGGCGCTGGACTGTGATGCGTTGGTAGTGCCGGCCAAATCCGACGAGCACGACGCCGCTGCGGCTGCCATCTCACATCTGCCACACCTGCTCGCCGAGGCTCTGGCCGTCGTCGCCGGCGAGGTTCCGTTAGCCTTCGCGCTGGCCGCCGGATCCTTTCGTGACGGCACGCGGGTGGCCGGCAGCGCTCCAGATCTGGTGCGCGCGATGTGCGAAGCCAACTCGAACCAACTGCTGCCGGCGGTCGACCGGGTCATCGAGCTGCTGAGCCGTGCTCGCGAGTCACTGGCCCGCCACAACTCGGTAGCAGACCTCGTCGAGGCGGGCCACGCCGCGCGCACGCGTTACGAAAGCTTCCCGCGCTCCGACATTGTCACCGTCGTGATCGGCGCGGACAACTGGCGGGACGAACTGGCCGCCGCCGGTCGGTCGGGCGGGGTGATTAGATCCGCTCTGCCAATCCGGGATAGTCCAGGATGAATCCGTCGGCATCGACGGTCACGGTGGTGTCGGCGACCGGAGAGCGTAACTTGATCCCCGCGAGACCGCCCGGGCTGCTGTAACTGACGGTGGCCGCGGTGACGGTCATCTCGGGCACATTCACGTACACCATCGGCAAGGTGATCGAGTCCGCCCGTTCGTGTAACCCCAGGCGGCGAATCGGCAATGCATTGAAGAACGGGCTGAACACCACGTCGACGTCAAGAGCGCCCTGGAATCCCGCACGCGACTCCCCCTGATGGTCGGTCACCAACCACATGTTCTCCTCATCGCGGGCAACGGCAAGCTGGCGTTCCCGCTCGGCCAACGTGACGGTAAGCCCAAACCGCTTGGTGGCGCCGCTCTCGTCGGTCTGCACTTCGTAGAAGGCGCCGAACGCCGGGTTAGTTGCTGAGGCCGCGGCGACGATACGGCCGTTGGCCTTGATTCGCTTGCCGGACAACTGCACTCGCACCGATTCCATGCGGGAGACGTCCTGCGCGCGCCAAGTCAACATCGCCTGCCTGACGGGCCGAGTCGGATTCGAGGGGGCTGCGTTCACACTCCTACCGTAGGACCTGTCCTGTCGCCGCGGCGGGTTTGTCGGTAAGTGCGTGCGCCGGATCTCGCCGACCGACAGTCTTGCGCAGGCGACCAGTAGCCGGGACCGACACCCAAACCGCAAACGCCAGCACACCGTCGAGGATCAACGCCAATGCGGCCACCGCCAGCGCACCGACCAGAGCGAGTTGGAATTCGCGCTGCTTGATCCCGTCGATCAGGTATCGGCCGAGCCCGCCGAGACTGGCATAGGCGGCCACCGTCGCGGTGGCGACCACTTGAAGTGTCGCGCTGCGCAGCCCGCCCAGCATCAGCGGCAGCGCATTTGGCACCTCGACGCGCAGCAGCACCTGGCCCTCCGTCATACCCATCGCCCTGGCGGCATCAATCACCGCGGAATCGACATTGGCGATGCCCGCATAGGTCCCAGCCAGCAGCGAAGGGATACCCAGCAACATCAATGCAACCAGTGGCGGCCCCATCCCCAGCCCGAACAGCAGGACACCCAGCAACAGCACACCCAACGTCGGTAGCGCGCGCAACCCGTTGACCGCGCCCACCACGAGCAGCGTCCCGCGGCCGGTGTGTCCGATAAATAGTCCCAGCGGGATAGCAAGCAGCGCCGATGCCCCGACCGCCACCGCGGTGTACTCCAGGTGCTCCAAGATGCGCGCCGCCAGCCCGGCGGGACCGGTCCAGTTGGCGGCGGTCAAGAGGTAGGCCACCGCCTGTTCCACAAAGTTCATCGCGCGCCACCCACGATTGGGGACACGACCGGGCGCCGCCGTCGGGCGGCGCGTTCCCAGGGCGTGACCAGCCGGCCGGCCAGCACGATCAGCACGTCGATGACGATCGCGAGCACGAACAGCGCGATCATGCCGGCAACGATCTGATCGCTCTTGTTGGTCTGATACCCCGCGGTGAACCAGGTACCCAGGCCGCCGATACCGATCACGGAGCCCACCGAGACCATCGCGATATTGGTCACCACAACCACTCGCAGCCCCGAGACCAGCACCGGGATGGACAGCGGCAGTTCGACTTTCAGAATCCGCTTGATCCGCGGGTAGCCGACCGCGGTAGCGGCGTCACGCACCTGCGCCGGCACCGCGTCCAGCGCCTCGAGCACCCCTCGCACCAGTAACGCAGCCGTGTAGGCCGTCAACGCAACCACAACGTTGGCCTCGTCGAGGATCCGGGTTCCGATGATCGTCGGCAAGACCACGAACAAGGCCAGCGACGGCACAGTGAACACCGCACTGGCGGTCACTGTCGTCAGCCATCGGGCAATTGGGGCGCGCTGCACAACCACGCCTAGCGGCACCGCGATCGCCAGCCCGATCAGCACCGGCAGCAACGAGAGCTGTAGATGCACCACGGTCAGCGCCCAGGCTTTGTCGAGGTGGGTAAGCAAATAGTGCATGATCAGCCTCGCCGCCTGGCTTCCACCGCGGCCAGCACATCAGTGGCCAGTATGCCGCCGATGACTTTGCCCTCACGATCAACGGCGACGCCGATCGCCGCCGGCGAGGACAACGCCGCGTCGAGGGCCTGGCTGAGATTTCCGTCCGGTTGGAGCAGCGAGCCGCCGGCGCTGATGCTTTCGGACAGCGAGGCGCCACCATGATGCCGCCGAAGGCCGTCGGCGTCGATCCAACCCAACGGCACGCCCTCGTCGTCGACCACCAGTGTCCAGCCGTCCGGAGCTTGCGTGCCCTTCGCACCGCACAGACTGTTCGCAGGGATTCGCTCGATGTCGTGCAGTGGCAGCCCCGACGCGTCGATGAGCTGCAGCCATCGATAGCCGCGGCCAAGACCGATGAACCTCGCCACGAAGTTGTTAGCGGGCCGCGACAGCAGCTGCGCGGGTTCGTCGTATTGCTGCAGCACACCGCCGCGTCCGAACACCGCAACTTGATCGGCGAGCTTGAGCGCCTCGTCGATATCGTGAGTGACGAAAACGATGGTTTTATGCAATTCGCTTTGCAGACGCAGTGTTTCGTCCTGCAGCTCGAGCCGAACCACCGGGTCGACCGCGGAGAATGGCTCGTCCATCAGCAAGATCGGTGGATCGGCGGCCAGGGCGCGTGCCACCCCGATGCGTTGTTGTTCGCCGCCGGAGAGCTGCGCTGGATAACGCATGGCGAGCTTGGCGTCCAGCCCGACGCGTTCAAGCACCTCGTAGGCGGCTTTGCGGGCCGCCCGGCGGGGCTGGCCCTGCAATACCGGCACGGTCGCGACGTTGTCGATCACCCGTTGATGGGGCATCAGCCCGGCGTTCTGGATGACGTAGCCGATGCCGAGACGCAGCTTCACTGGGTTAACCGTGGACACGTCGGCTCCGTTGACGGTTATGCTGCCGCTGGTCGGCTCGATCATCCGGTTGATCATCCGCAGCGCTGTGGTCTTGCCGCTGCCGGAGGAGCCTACGAAGACGGTCAACTTGCCGTCGGAGATTTCCAGGCTCAGCGAATCCACGGCGGTGCTGCCGTCCGGGAATACCTTGCTGACTTCGTCGAATCTGATCATTGACCGATGGGATGGTCGAAGCGGTTGTACCGCACCCAGTTTCGCGCGGCTTGGCCCGGATCGATGCCTGAATTACCCTCCACCGTGGCGTTGAGCGCGGCCACCACGGACGAGGAGAGCTTCGCCGATACCGCGTCCAGCACATCTTTGAGGTGGTCGGACTTCTTCTGCGAATTCACCAGCGGCACAATGTTGCCGGCCAAAAAGTTGTGTTCGGGGTCCTCGAGCACAACCAAATTGTTTTGTGGGATAGCCGGTGACGTGCTGAAGATGTCGGCGGCGTCCACCTGCCCCTGAAGGAGCGCGCGTACGGTCACCGCACCGCCGCCGTCCTCGATGGCGACGAAATTACCTGGGCCGATGTTCAGCCCGTACTTGCGCTTCAGCCCGGGCAGCCCGGATGGGCGCGCCTGGAAATTTGAGGGCGCTGCGAACTTCACATCCGCCGAATGCCCCGCCAAGTCAGCAATCGTTTTCAGGTTCCACGATGTGGCAGTACCACTGGTGACGGTGACCGTGTCGGTGTCGCAAGCCGGCGAGGGCGTCAGAATCGAAAGGTCACCGGGCAGTCGCTTGTAGAGCTCCAACTCGACGGCGTCGAGCATGGTCGCCGTGGAGGTTGGTGCGAAGTACTGCAGGAGGTTGCCGATGTACTCCGGTACCAAGTCGATGGAGTGGTCTTTGAGAGCCGGGACGTAGGTCTCGCGGCTTCCGATTCCCATCCGCCGCCCGATGTCGAAGCCGTTGGCCTCCAACGTTTGTGCGTAGATTTCGGCGATGATCTCTGATTCCGGGAAGTCACCGGACCCGACCACGATGGATCTCATGTTGCGGGTTTCCGCCCCGAGCGGATCGGAGTTGCTGCAGGCCGCGGCCAGGCACACCGTCGTGAGCAAGACTGCCGCGCGGATGATCGCGCTGCGCCCACGCCCACGCCAGAGCATCCCCATACCGCTGACACTAACGTCAGAAACGACGACACGCTGCTGCGCCTGCGCAGGCAGCGCCAGGTTTCCCGCGTTTTTGGTTTCTTTCTGTGGCGGATGGGGCAAAGATGTAATCATGAGCAGTACCCCTTCTGCCTCACCCAGTCCGCCGCCCCCGGCTCCCCATGCCGGGCCGTCACCCGGGGAACCGGCGGTCAAGTTCACCCGCGCGGGCGCCCTGTGGTCGGCGTTGACTGCCGGCTTCCTGACCCTGATCGTGCTGCTGATCTTCATAGCCCAAAACACGGCGTCGACACCCTTTACTTTCTTCGGCTGGCATTGGAGCCTCCCGTTGGGCGTGGCGATTCTGCTGGCGGCAGTGGGGGGCGGGCTGCTCACCGTGGCGGTCGGCACCGCGCGGATCCTTCAGCTGCGCCGCACGGCGAAAAAGCACTTCGCGGCAGCAAACGCTACCCAGCCCGGGATCACCGGGATCCTTTGAGCTTGGCGAGCTGCTCCAGGCCGCGGGAGATCAACGGCGCGACGACTTCGGGCATGTGTTCAGACTCACCTTTCCCGTGAGCCTGGTCCGACATGCGCGTGCGGAAATCGATGCCGGCGGCGATGATGGCGAGCTTGAAGTACGCCAGCGCCATGTAGAACTCCCAATGCGTCAACGGCAACCCGGAAACCAGAGAGTACCGGTCTGCCAGCTCATCGGCCGTCGGCAGCAGTGGCGACGTCCAGGCAGCTTGCGCGTTGACGATCAGGTCCAGCGCGGGGTCGCGATAGACGCACATCAGGGCCGCGTCGCTGAGCGGATCCCCCAGGGTCGAGAGCTCCCAGTCCACAACGGCGCGAACCCGGGTCGGATCGTCGGCGTCCAGGATGGTGTTGTCGACCCGATAATCACCGTGCACGATCGAGGTACGACTTTGTTGCGGAATAGATTGGTGCAGGCCGGAATGCAGTCGTTCAACGTCGGCATCGCGGTGGTCGTCGGGTAACCGCACCAGTTCCCATTGCGAGCCCCATCGGCGCACCTGGCGTCCCAGATAACCGCTGGGTTTGCCGAAATCGGCCAGCCCCACGGCAATCGGGTCGACGCTGTGCAAGTCGACGAGGACCCGGATCAATGCGTCAACGCAGCCGTCGATGACAGTGTGGCTGAACGATTCGAGTTGGGCGCGCCGGCGCACCACTTGCCCGGCAACGAATTCGACGATCTGGAACGGCGCGCCCAGCACCGAGTCGTCCTCGCACAGTGCAATCGTGCGCGCCACTGGAACCGGTGTGTCCTGCAGCGCAGCAACCACCTTGTATTCGCGGGCCATATCGTGCGCTGACGGCGTCAACCCGTGCAGCGGTGGACGCCGCACCAGCCAATTCACCTTGTCGTCAAACACGCGGAACGTCAGATTAGAGCGGCCTCCGGAGATGAAGTCCGCCCGTAACTCACCATCGCGCTCGATGCCGAGCGAACGCAGATACCGGTCCAGCGCGGCCAGGTCCAGCCCGTCAAGTCGGTCAGCCGAAGTCACCGAACTTGTTTACCATCGTCGATGGCCCGACTCTCCCCCGCATGGCGGCTGGGGGTAGCTCCCGCTTGCGGGGGAGTGCCCCCACCTCACCCCTGACGGGCTGCATCGTCGTCGAGCAGTCGCTGATTGCGTGGCAACAGGTCCCACACGTGTTCGGTCGAGTTGACCCCCGCCACCGTCGCCTGACCCGACCGCGAGTACAGCAGGCGGGTCACCGATGCGTAGTCCACAGGAAAAGACAAGAGCCGGGCGGTACCCAGAATCTCGTGCAGCAGCAGGTTGATCACCCCGCCGTGGCTGAACACTGCAACGGTGTCCTCGGGATCAACAGCGGCGACAAGATCGTCGACGGCGCCCAGCACCCGCGCCCGAAAAGCGTCTTCGTCGACCGCACTGGGCAGCTGCCCCTGGGCCAGTCGCGCCCACTCCTGGGGGTTTTCCGCACGGATCTGCTCGATGGGGATGTACAGAGGAAGGTCACGGTCATATTCGGCGAACCGGTCGTCGATATCGATGGGCAGCTTCCGAGTCGCCGCGACCGGTTCGGCGGTCTGGATCGCGCGGCGCTGCGGGCTGCTGACCACCCGGGCGATAGGGAACCTGGCAAGCGCCTCGGGCAAGCGCGCGACCTGCGCCAACCCTTCGTCCGACAGGTCTGGGTCGGAACCCTGGCCGGGTTCGCTGCGCAGCGGCAACGCATGCCGGACCAGAAGCACTTGCATGTTGGTGTCCCTTAGTTCGTAGATGTCTGGTGGATCCGCCATCGGTTAGCTTCGCTAAGCCTCGCATGCAGACTGTCGCGGCACCTTTCCAGGCGAGCGGAGAATGCTATTCTCTGTTCAGAGAGTGGGGTGTGCGGACAATGGTGACTGCTGGTGAAACCCAACTGGACCCGGGTGTTCTTGGTCGTTGGCTCGATGCTAACGACGCTCCGGGCAGTGGCGAAGAACCGCTGCTCGAACAGCTAAAGGGCGGTTCTCAGAACACCCTGTATCTGATTCAGCGTGGCCCTGAGCGCATGGTGCTGCGGATGCCCGGCCCCCGCGCGGACGCGGCCCGCATCGACGGCTTGCTGCGCGAGATCCGGCTGGTACGGGCGCTGTCCGGCACCGACGTGCCGCACGCGGGTCTGATTGCAGCCGACGACACCGCCACGGTACTGGGCATGCCGTTCTACGTGATGCAGGCAATAGACGGGTGGAGCCCGATGGACGGCGGGTGGCAGGCGCCTTTCGACACCGACTTACAGGCGCGGCGCGGGCTGGCATTCGAGCTCGTCGACGGCGCCGCCAAGCTGGGCCGGGTGGATTGGCGCGGTCAAGGACTCGAGGGCTTCGGCCGCCCCGACGGATTCCACGACCGGCAGGTCGATCGCTGGCTGACGTTTCTCGACGCCTACAGAGTGCGCGATCTTCCCGGCCTGGACGAGGCCGCCGACTGGCTGCGCCGCAACCGGCCCGCGCACTACACGCCGGGCATCATGCACGGCGACTACCAGTTCGCCAACGTCATGTTCGCGCATGGGGAACCGGCTCGACTGGCCGCGATAGTGGACTGGGAGATGACAACGGTCGGCGATCCGCTCCTGGATGTCGCCTGGGCGCTGCTGGGCTACGACGGCGAGAATCCCCGCGGCGACGGGTTCTATCTGGACATGCACGGCATGCCGACACGCAGCGAATTGCTCGAGCACTACGAGAAAGTCAGCGGGCTGTCCACTGAGAACATCGACTACTACCTGGTCTTGGCCAATTGGAAACTCGGCATCGTGCTGGAGAAGACCTACGCCGCCGGGGTGCGCACCGGGAAAGTCGACCCCAAGATCCAGGACGCCTTCGGTGCGATGATCCCGCAGCTGATCGCCACCGCCGCCGAGCTCGCCCGGTCGCTGCCCAGCAAGGCTCACTGAGATGGGCGACGCGACAGGCTATGCAGGAAAGCTTTTCGATCTCACCGACCGAGTGGTGCTGATCACCGGTGGCAGCCGTGGTCTGGGCCGCGAAATGGCATTTGCCGCCGCACGTTGCGGCGCCGACGTGGTGGTCGCCAGCCGCAACATGGTCAACTGCGTGGATACCGCAAAGGAGATCGAGGCTGAGACCGGTCGCTCCGCCCTCGCTTATCAAGTGCACGTGGGGCGTTGGGAGCAACTTGACGGATTGGTTGAGGCAACGTATGACCGGTTCGGCAAGGTCGACACCTTGATCAACAATGCGGGCATGTCACCGCTGTACGACAAGCTGACCGACGTCAGCGAAAAGCTGTTCGACGCCGTGGTCAACCTCAACCTCAAGGGCCCCTTCCGGTTATCGGCCTTGGTTGGCGAGCGCATGGTGGCCGCAGGCACTGGATCCATCATCAACGTCAGTTCCACCGGATCATTGCGCCCCGGCGGCGACATCATTCCCTACGCGGCAGCTAAGGCCGGGCTCAACGCAATGACCGAGGGATTGGCGCGGGCGTTCGGACCGACCGTGCGGGTCAACACGCTAATGGCGGGGCCGTTTTTGACCGATATAAGCAAGGCCTGGAATCTCGAGAACACCAACACCAACATGTTCGGCCACCTCTCGCTGCAGCGTGCTGGGGATCCACCCGAAATCGTTGGCGCCGCGCTGTTCCTGGCGTCTGACGCCTCCAGCTTCACCACCGGTTCGATCCTGCGGGCCGACGGCGGCATTCCCTAAACAGGCCCCATCAGGCCCTAACCGACGGAGTATTCGATGACTTGGGACTTCTCCACCGAACCGGAGTTCGAGAAGAAACTCGACTGGATCCGCGAGTTTGTACGCGAGGAGGTCGAACCCCTCGAAGTGCTGTTCCCGGGCTGCGAGTTCCTGCAGCTGAACGACGAGCGGCGGCGCATTGTCGATCCGCTCAAACAGCAGGTCCGCGACAATGGCTTGTGGGCGCCGCATTTGAGCCCAGAACTCGGCGGGCAAGGCTTCGGGGCGGTCAAGCTGACGTTGATCAACGAAATTCTCGGCCGCAGCCCTTGGGCGCCGATCGTGTTCGGGACCCAGGCGCCTGACACCGGCAACGCCGAGATCATCGCGCGCTTCGGAACCCAGGATCAGAAAGACCGTTATCTGGCCGGGCTCCTGTCGGGCGAGATATTCTCGTGTTTCTCGATGACGGAGCCCCAAGGCGGCGCCGATCCGCGCGTCTTCACCACCCGTGCCGTACGCGATGGCGATGACTGGGTCATCACCGGGCGAAAGTACTTCTCCTCCAATGCTTCCGTCGCCTCGTTCTTCATCGTCGTAGCGATCAACGATCCCGACGTGCCCGTTCACCGCGGCGCCTCTACGTTCCTGATCCCGGCCGGCACCGAAGGACTGACCGTCGAAGCCACCCATCATCTGGTCGGCGCGGACCCTCACGAACCTGGCCATTCGCTAGTGCACTACAACAGTGTGCGGGTGCCTGCGGACGCCTTGCTCGGTGAACCCGGCCAGGGCTTCCTGATTCTGCAGACTCGATTGGCCGGCGGGCGGCTGCATCACGCGATGCGCTCGATCGGGATGGCGCAGCGCGCCGTCGAGATGATGTCTCGTCGCGCGAAAAGCCGTTTCACGCAGGGTAGCTCGCTCGCCGATAAGCAGTTGGTACAGGAGTTCGTTGCCGACTCTTATACCGATTTGATACCGTTCCGGCTCACTGTGCTGCACGCCGCGTGGCTCATCGACAGCGGCGACGAGCGCGCAGCCCGGGCCGAGATCGCGGCCTGCAAGATCCTGGCGTCGCAGGTGCTGAAATCGATTGCGCTGCGCGCTATCCAGGTACATGGCGCGCTCGGGCTCACGGACCAGCTTCCACTGGTCAACGTACTACTCGGCGGCATCGCGCTCGGGCTGGCCGACGGGCCGACCGAGGCGCATAAGGTCAACCTGGCCCGGATGCTACTCAAGGGCTATGAAGCCGAAGACGCGGAATGGCCCAGCGAAATGCTGGACGTCCGCCGCGAGGCCGCTCGTGCCAAGTACGGTGATCTCTTTGATCATGTTTCGGCGCTCGCAGATTTGCCGTGAACAACAGGGTCAGCGCGGCCGTTGAGCGCGCCCTTGACGACCGCCAGCGGGAGGCGACCGAGGAGGTCGAGCGCATCCTGGCCGCCGCGGTGCGGGTGATGGAGCGGGTCGCACCCGAGCCGCCTCGCGTCAGCGATATCGTCGCCGAGGCCGGCTCGTCGAACAAGGCGTTCTACCGCTATTTCGCCGGCAAGGACGATCTCATCCTGGCCGTCATGGAACGAGGGGTGGCAATCGTCGTGTCCTACCTGCAGCATCAGATGGCCAAGGAGTCCAATCCGCAGGACCAGGTTGCGCGCTGGATCGAGGGCACGCTGGCACAGGTCGCCGACCCGCAGCTGATCAGCAAGAGCCGCGCCGCGGCCGGGCAGATGTCGGCTGGGACGAACTGGCGCGCTGCCGATCAGGAAATGATGCGGCCCCTGCGCGATCTGCTGATTGAGCCGATCGCCGCGCTTGGCAGCGCCGATGTCGATCGTGACGTCGAAGCGGTGTTCTGCTGTACAGCCGCGACCATGCGGCGATATGTGGGTTCGGCCGATCGGCCCCGTCCCGACGACATCGCACACGTGGTGCGGTTCTGTTTACGCGGGCTGGGGGTTAGTTGATGCGGGCAGTGATATGCCGTACCTACGGCACACCGGAAGACCTGGTTATCGAGGATGTCGCCAAGCCCGTCCCAGGCCCCGGCCAGCTGCTGGTACGAGTACACGCCGCGGCGGTCAACTTCCCCGACGTGCTGTTGATAGCGGGGAAGTATCAGGTCAAGATTCCAGTGCCGTTTACGCCGGGCAGCGAGCTCGCCGGCGAGGTAGTGGCCGTCGGCGCTGGCGCGACGTTTCGCCCAGGCCAGCGGGTGTTTGCCAGCACGCCGACCGGGGCGTTCGCTGAGTTAGCGCTCCTCGATTCTAGGGCGGCGCTGGCCATACCCGGCGATGCCGACTTCACTTCGGCCGCCGCCTTCGGCGTCACCTACCGCACGGCTTATCACGCGCTGAGATCGATTGCCCAAGTCGCAGAAGAAGATTGGGTGGTGGTATTGGGCGCGGCGGGCGGCGTCGGACTGGCGGCTGTCGATCTGGCGGTTGCCATGAAGGCGCGGGTGCTGGCCGCGGCGTCCGGACCGGACAAACTCGAGCTGTGCCGGAAGCGTGGTGCCAGCGCCACCGTCGACTATGACCGAGAGGACCTGAAATCCCGTATCCGCGAGCTCACCCAGGACGGTGCCCGGGTGGTCCTGGATCCTGTGGGCGGCTCCTATTCGGAGCCGGCACTGCGCGCGCTTGCCCGCGGTGGAACCTTCATCACCCTGGGCTACGCCGCAGGGTCCATCCCCGCAATCCCGCTCAATCTCGTTCTGCTCAAAGGCATCAGCATCCGCGGCATGGAGATCCGCACCTTTGTCAGCGACCATCCATCGGAGTCCAAGCGCGACCTTCAGGAGTTGGCGCAAATGTTCGCAGCCGGGACGGTCCGACCGTACATCGGTGCGCGATTCCCGTTGACCGAAACCCCAGCGGCATTGCGACATGTGGCCGAACGCAAGGCGCTTGGCAAGGTGATTATCGACGTGGCGTGATCGCAAGGCTAAATCACCGCTAAGGCGTGATGATGTTAAAACTCGTGTCCGGTTCGTCCAAGACACCCAAGAACGCCTGCAGCGCCGTCTGGTCGCCAGATATATCGAGACCAGGCGAGGTGAAGTCACCCATCGCCACCGCCAGCAGCCGAAACTTACTGTTCAGCTTGACCGCGACGGTCGCAGTCGCGGAGTCGGCTGCAACTTTGCGATAGACGAGCACCCCGTTGCGCAGGCTGAGCCGGTAGTTGACGGCCAGATCGGCGAACGCGATGTCGATGGCGATGTCGAGGTCCCAGCTGCGCGGTCCGTTGACACGAATGGCAAGGCTGTCGAAGATCTGCTCCGGTGTCAGCTGACTGAGCAGCGACATCGAGGTGGCCGAAAGAGCGGTACCGAAGTTGCCGTTACGCAATTCGGTTGCCCCGCTCATGAAGAAGTTGCGCCAGGTCGCGTTTTCGGCACCGTAGGCCAGCTGCTCCAGCGTGTCGGAGTACAGCGCGCGGGCCGCGGCATGATCGCTGTCAGTGAAGATTGCGTGATCGAGCAGGGTTGCCGCCCAACGGAAGTCACCGGAATCGAATGCTGCTTTGGCAAGTTCTACGACCCGGTCGATGCCGCTCATCGCTTCGACATAACGGGGAGCCAATGCTTCCGGAGGGTGCGGCCACAGCCGGGCCGGGTTGCCGTCGAACCAACCCATATAGCGTTGGTAGACGGCCTTCACGTTGTGACTGACCGACCCGTAGTAGCCGTGGGTATGCCAGGCCCGCTCGAGGGCGGGCGGCATCTGGAACATTTCGGCGATTTCGACACCCGTGTACCCCTGGTTGAGCAGCCGCAGTGTCTGGTCGTGCAGGTACGAGTACATATCCCGTTGCAGCGACAGGAATTCGACGATGCGCTCGCGTCCCCAGGTCGGCCAGTGGTGCGAGGCGAACACCACATCGGCACGGTCGGCGAAAGTGTCAATCGCCTCGGTGAGGTAGCCCGACCACGCATGTGGGTCCCGCACCAGCGCGCCTCGCAGTGTCAGCAGGTTGTGCAGGTTATGGGTGGCGTTCTCGGCCATGCACAAGGCGCGGAAGCGCGGGAAGTAGAAATGCATTTCCGCGGGGGCCTCGGTGCCCGGCGCCATCTGGAACTCGATCTCTACACCGTCGATGGTGTGTTTTTCACCGGTCGTCCGGACATCAATGGTCGGGACGATGACGGCCACCTCGCCGGTGGACGTGGCCTGGCCGAGCCCGCAGCCCACTTGGTCTTGGGGTCCGCGCGCCAGCAGGGTGCCGTACATGTACGTCGCGCGTCGTGTCATTGCCGGACCCGCGTAGACGTTCTCCTGCACCGCATGCTCGACGAAACCTTCCGGCGCCAGCACGGCCACCGCGCCGGCATCCACGTCCGCCTGCGAGGTGATGCCCAGCACCCCGCCGAAATGATCGACGTGGCTGTGGGTGTAGATCACGGCGACGACGGGGCGGTCGCTGCCCCGATGAGCCCGATACAAGCTGAGTGCCGCGGCCGCTACCTCGGTAGACACCAATGGATCGATGACAATGATGCCGGTGTCGGCCTCGACGAACGTGATGTTCGACAGGTCGAAGCCGCGGACCTGATAGATGCCCGGCACCACTTCGTATAACCCCTGTTTGGCGGCCAAAGTCGATTGTCGCCACAGGCTGGGGTGCACCGAAGTCGGCGCGGGGCCACTGAGGAATGAGTACGAGTCGTTGTCCCACACCACGCGACCGTCGGCCGCTTTAATGACGCATGGGGACAGGGCGGCAATGAATCCACGATCGGCATCGTCGAAATCCGTCGTGTCATGAAACGGCAACGCGTGTTCGCGATGCGCCGACTCGATGACTGCGGTAGGAGGTTTGTGGTCCACCGGAAATACATTGCCATTAATTCGGCCTCCTCCGAAACATCCCGCAAGATCTGGCCCGCCTCATGAACAAGTGGTGGCTTTCGAGTTGCGAAAAGAATTTTCACTGAACCTCTCTTGCGCGGCCTGGCAAACCCGCATACTTGCCCTGCAGGTCCTCCATCCTGGCAGGACTGCGAAATCGGGCAAAGGAGCACGGGTGAAGCGTGAACTAGCGATTGCGGTAGCTGGAGCGGCGGTTCTGGTCGCAGGCATTTCGGGCTGTTCGAGCAATAAGCCGGCGACGAGCAGCGGCGGGGCGAGCACGAGTGCTGGCGGAGGCGGCGGGCCGACGGTGATCATTGACGGGAAGAACCAGAATGTGAGCGGCTCGGTCGTGTGCAGCAATGCGGGCGGCAGCATCAACATCGCCATCGGCGGGGCCGCCACCGGCATCGCCGCCGTGCTGAGCGGTGACAACCCTCCCCAGGTCAAGTCCGTTGGGCTCGGCAACGTCAACGGCGTGACGCTGGCGTACGCGCCGGGTAGCGGCCAGGGGAATGCCTCAGCGACCAAGGACGGCAGCGGCTACAAGATCACCGGGACCGCCACTGGGATTGACACGGCCAACCCGATGCAACCAGTGAACAAGTCATTCGAAATCGACGTGACTTGCTCGTCCTAACTCGATGATGCGGGCGGTTGCCATCCGTTGAGTGGCAACCGCACCGTGAACTCGGTATGGCCGGGTGAGCTGTTCACCGTGATCGTCCCGTCGTGCGCCTTGACCACCGCGGAAACGATCGCCAGGCCCAGCCCGGTGCTGCCGCCTTTACGGGAGCGTGAGGAGTCGCCACGGGCGAACCGCTCGAATACTTCTGACTGCAGCCCTGTCGGAATGCCGGGGCCGTTGTCGATCACCTGCAGTACGGTATGAACCGGCTCGGTGATCAATCGCGTTGTCACCACGGTGCCGGCGCCGGTGTGGACGCGCGCGTTGGCCAGCAAGTTGGTCATCACCTGGTGCAAGCGCGCCGCGTCTCCAGCCACGACCACAGGTTCGTCAGGCAGGTCAAGCTCCCACTGGTGATCCGGCCCGGCGACGTGTGCGTCGCTCACCGCGTCGAGCGCCAGCCGCGACAGGTCGACCGGCTCGCGCTCCAGCGGCCGGCCCGAGTCCAGGCGGGCCAGTAGCAGTAGGTCCTCGACCAGGCGTGTCATCCGCTCGGTCTCCGATGCCACCCGGCCCATCGCGTGCGCGACCGCCTCGCGATCGTCGCCCATCCGTTGGGTGAGTTCGGTGTATCCGCGGATCGCGGCAAGTGGGGTGCGCAGTTCGTGACTAGCGTCGGCGACGAACTGACGCACCCGGGTCTCGCTGGCTTGCCGCGCCGACAGCGCGGCCGCGATGTGGTCGAGCATCCGGTTCAGTGCCGACCCAAGTTGGCCCACCTCGGTAGCGGGGTTCGCGTCGGGTTCGGGCACCCGCACCGGCAGTTCGACCTCACCGCGGTCCAATGTCAGGTCCGCAACCTTGCGCGCGGTTTGCGCGACGCGTCGCAGCGGCGCCAGCGCTCGCCTGATGATCACAACCCCGGCGATCGTCGCGGCAGCCAGTGCGATCACGGTGACGATTCCGAGAATGACGAGCATCCGGATCATCGTGGCGTCCACGTTGGACATCGACAGGCCGGTGACAATGAGGTCGCCGCCGCTGCGGCTCGGCGCGGCGACGACGCGGTAGCGCCCAAGGCCGTCGAGATCCAGGGTTACCGGCTTGCGGTTGGCGGCGATTGCCGCCAGCTGGGCCTGGGCCTTATCGGTCAACGCGGCACGCGAACCACTGCTGGTCAGGTAGCCGGCGTCAACCGCCTTACCGTCGCTGACCACCGCTGCGACCATGCCTGCCGGCTGGCCCGGGGCGTCGAGGAACCTTGGACCGGGCCCCGGCCTCGGATAGTAGGAGTGCTCGTGCCGCCACCCCGGACGGTTCGGTTCCGGGTACAGCAGCGCCGAGCGGTATGAGGTCCCGCCGAGCTGCCCGTCGAGCTGTTTCACCAGGTGGTGGTTCAGCGCGAGTTCGGTTGCCGCGGTGATCCCGATACAGACGAGGGCGAGTACGACAATCTGCCCGACCAGCAGCCGCTGCCGAAGCGACCAGGCTCGCCCTGCGCTAGCGGGCTGGCTTGAGAACATAGCCCGCGCCGCGCAGCGTGTGGATCATGGGGTCGCGACCGCTGTCAATCTTCTTGCGCAGGTACGAAATGTAGAGCTCGACGATGTTGGACCGGCCGCCGAAATCATAGCTCCATACCCGGTCCAGGATCTGCGCCTTGCTCAACACTCGCTTGGCGTTTCGCATCATGAACCGCAGCAGTTCGAACTCGGTCGAGGTCAACGAGATCGGTTCGCCGGCGCGCGTCACCTCGTGGCTGTCCTCGTCGAGCACCAAGTCGCCGACGATCAACTGCGCGCCGCTGTCAACCGTGGTTACACCGGTGCGCCGCAACAGCGCCCGCAACCGCAGAACCACTTCTTCGATGCTGAACGGTTTGGTGACATAGTCGTCGCCGCCTGCGGTCAACCCGGCGATGCGGTCTTCCACCGCGTCCTTGGCCGTCAGCAGCAGTACCGGCAGCTGCGGACTCTCTTCGCGCAATTTGTGCAGTACATCGAGCCCGCTCATATCGGGCAGCATTACGTCGAGAACAACCACGTCGGGCCGCTGAGCGCGGGCCGACGCGATGGCCGATGATCCATCGCTGGCGGTGGCGATATTCCAGCCCTCGTACCGCA